>NZ_JACGVP010000006.1:0-257117 GCF_014077275.1 Colwellia sp. BRX8-7
TGTGTGAATTTACTGAGCACGTGGGGTTAAAGCGCGCACACGGTAAAGCAAATGCCCAAGCTTGTTTGAATAGCGCGTAAACATAGCTACATTCAAAAACAGCAAGAAAGCCACAAGAAAAAATAAGGCTACCTTGGGGAAGCAAGTAAACTTGCCTGAAATTCACTCCTTTAATCAACATCTATAAAAGTCGATAGGCAAAGCTTACAAAATGAAGTACATGCAGTGTTGCTGACCAATCGATAGCTGTGTTTCAGAGCATTATCACTGCGTAGCATTATCATGGGTGGCATAGTAGTAATTACTGGTGAGGGTCAGTGGTCAAGTCAGTTATCCTTTATAAGCTTGCCAAGAATCATCCACTTTCCAATTAGATATCCACTCAGGAATATCACTACTAGGCATGGGTCGAGCAATGCCATAACCCTGCGCCAACTTACAGCCTAGTTTCAGCAGTTCTACTCCGTGCTCTATTGTTTCGACTCCCTCTGCAATTACTTCGCGCTTGAATGTTATAGCTAAACCAACAACGCCTTCAACAATAGCTAGATCGTCTTCATTTTTTAACATGTCCCGCACGAAGCTCTGGTCGATTTTAATCATGTACGCTGGTAAACGTCTAAGATAAGTGAGTGAAGAATATCCCGTACCAAAGTCATCTAAGGCAAAGCTTACGCCCAGCTCAAGGCAAGCATTCATGGTCGCAGACACCTGACTGATGTTATTTAACGCACTGGTTTCCAGTATTTCCATTTCTAAGTGGTGCGGGTTAACTTCGGGGTGGGCCGCCAATAATGCTGATAGGCGAGTAATAAAGTTATCTTACTGTAATTGATGAGCACTAATGTTGACACTGATAGGCAGGTTAACACCAATGTTTTGCCATTGGTTTATTTGGCTCAAAGCAGTGTCAATAACCCATTCACCCACATCCAGACTAATGGCGTGACCTTCTATCGCCGGCAAGAATTCTAAAGGTGGGACTAAACCACGAACAGGATGCTGCCAGCGAATTAAAGCTTCTACGCCGATCACTTCGCCGGTGTTCATATTGACCTTGGGTTGATAGTGCAGCAAAAACTCTTGTCGAACCAGAGCTGAACGAACATCAGCTATACTTTGTCCCCGAATAATGACAGCATTATTTTGGGCGGTATCAAACAGGTGATAACAGTTCTTTCCTGCGTGCTTAGCGATATACATAGCTTCGTTGGCGTGACGTACGAGTTGATCTGCGTCTGATTCTGCACCGTCTTGTGGGTAAAGGGTGACACCAATACTGGCTGAAACTTGCATTACGTCATCGCACAAGGCTACAGGCTTAGCAGCGGCTTTTAGTAGCCGTTTTAATACAGGTTCACTATCTTTGATTTTCTCCAAATCAACCATGACAACGACAAATTCATCGCCGCCAATACGGGCTAGCGTATCACCATCACGTAAAGCCTCTTGCATGCGTTGTGACACTGTTATGAGTAGTTCATCTCCCACATCATGCCCATAGGTATCATTTACGACTTTGAATCCATCTAAATCCAGATAGGCAATGGCTAATGACTGATTGAAGTATTGGCACTGCACCATGCCTTGGTTTATTCGGTCTGAAAGTAATACACGGTTAGGTAAATCGGTTAGTATGTCGTAATGGGCCATGCGTTTGAGTTTTTCTTCAGCGTTAATAATCTCGGAGATATCTTGAGCTGTACCGATCGACCGCTCTGGATTAGAGGACTCATCGAAATAGGTTAGTGCTTTCGCTTCGATCCACTTAAAACTGACTTCGCATTTGACTCGATAGCGGATATTGTATTTTTTCCCATTTTCAACTGAGGCTTTGAAAGCTTGTTCGACCATCTCACGGTCATCATCGAAGATAAGGTTAGCAAAGATAGAGTAGTTCGGTGCTAAAGCGTTCGGATCGATTCCGTAAATGGCGAATATTTCCTCGGACCAGTATAAAGTATTCGCTTTATGATCAAGCTCCCAAAATCCGACACCAGACAAGCGTTGACTCTCAATGCGCCGCTCCTCAGAAAGTTTCAGAGTTTTTTAGCGGAAATTTTGTGGGCTTTGAACAATGTTCGACTCCTGTAAAGTATTGTTATCCTGCTTCTGATGGTGAGCTGATCAGCAATGGGACCTTTGAATCAGGTGATACCCTGTTTAGGACCTGATTGTAAATAATCGCGCTTTTACGCTGGAGTATAGGTAAATAAAACATCATTTTTCATAAAATTAAAATTCATGATGCCTCATATATTCCATATTGACATCTATTTTATATTCTTAAGGGAGTGAAAGTCGCTATTTTTCATCGATTACTCAACGTTTTCGCCTAATTCAAAATTCAAAACAAGGACCTCCCACTTTTGTGCAAACCCGTTTTGAATATTGCTTTTATTCAAACAGACTTATCTGAGGCGGCGCTTGAGCTAAACGTCCGATGATCGCTCCAAGAAGACATTAATCTTTTCAGATCGTTACGTCAACTAAGCTCAGTCTCTTAGCGGTGGCTTTAGTGAAATAAAGCTATCGGCGTTAATCTTTTTAGGTCTCTCTGTGCCACAAAGTCAACCTAATATTGAAACTAAGAAGCAGTCTATAGAAGACTGCTTAGTGCCAGATCCAGTCATTAGCTTTACTTAAAAGGATTATTACCCTTTTAAGGGGGAATTAATTAGTATCTATTTGGCAATAGAAATTTTTATTATTCTCGTCTGACAATAGTCGATTTGCTAGTGATTTTTCTTCAAGTTTCTGATTGATTTCACTGGAACCCCCCCCTCGAAATAATCTTTAATCCTGCCTGACTCAACCACACTTTATGATTATTAATTTGGACAGAATAAGAAATACTGCTAGTGTTGAAAGAATTAAAAGATGATTTTTTATATGAAAGAATAGGCCGAATAAAATGTATATAAATACTTTTTACATACATTTCGATGCCATGAGTATTTTTAGAATTTTCATCATACTCTTCTTGAAAAGCAATATAAGGCTCTAACCTTTCTTTACTATTCTGTGATGAACACCTTCATTAGTTATTTCTGAAATAACGAATGATGTTCACAGTTATGATTTAAACTGTTCTAATCCTTTTCATTTTTTCATACTATTGCGTATGCGTAGGGTTATTTTTGATAGTCTAGGGCTATTAAAAATTTCTTCGCTAAACTCTTCAAAACAAGTTTTTAAAGATTCTATATTATTGGAACCTTCAAAATCAAGTAACAACCATTGTATTCCACAATTTTTAAGCATGCTAGCTTGTTGCCTAGGGGAAATATAATCGAATAACCAATTATTAAAACTTCTATTGCTTCTTGAAAAGTTATAAACGCAAATACAATACAGCATCACCAGTAAATATCTAATAATAAACATAACTACCTACTATTGCTCTCGATATATATGGGATGATACTGCCTAACTCATCTAAGAAATCAAAAATAAAAGTTATCATGGGTGTCTTGATAACTTCTTTCATGGGTGTCTTGATAACTTCTTTTAAAACTTCTATTGCTTCTTGAAAAGTTATAAACGCAAATACAATACAGCATCACCAGTAAATATCTAAAAATAAACATAACTACCTACTATTGCTCTCGATATATATGGGATGATACTGCCTAACTCACCTGAGAAATCAAAAATAAAAGTTATCATGGGTGTCTTGATAACTTCTTTAACTTTATCATGGGTGTCTTGGTAACTTCTTTTGGTAACTTTGTAATAGCTTTCATGGAAGCTTTGGGCGGTAAGCGTTCAAAAGATTGTCTATTTCTTAAAATGTTACGTTATATTTATTGATAAACATTTCTTCTTTTTTACCTTTTATTGATAAGCGCCCTTCGTTCCAAATTTTTATAAGTTCTTGTCTTTTTGTTGTCGGTATTTTTTTTGAGAAAATAGGCATTTCAACCATTTTATTTTCTAAGCCGGGCTGAACAATCTTAAGCTCATCATTAAAATTCAGTCTATTCATAACGTTCTGAAGAACAAGTATATTATCAGCATATAAGTCGACTCTATTTTCTTTTATCATGTGTAAAATTCGTTCAACCACATCATCATTACCAGAGAGTACTTCAACGAAACTCGCATTATTTAGGTTAGTGATATAATTTTGATAGTCGACACTCAGTGAACTGTAATCCCAGCCTGGCCCCGTTGCGATACGTTTTCCTTTGATAGATTTTACACCATTATAGATCCAAGGATCGTCGTGCCTAACGATAAAGGCTGCTGTGTATGAAAAAGTTGCTTGAGTAGCATATTCAAAACCTTTTTCTGAATTTTTCGAAAATAGGTATTCTGGTAACATATCGCAATCACCATTTGCTACCATATCTAGCCCTCTTGCCAAAGGGACTTCATAATATTCAATTTCATAACCTTTTGATGTGTATATTTCGTGCAATATATCTATAACAAAGCCACGCGCAGAAGATGCTTCTGAGGGAAATATTGTCATCGGAGGCCATTGGTCATAGCAAACATTTAATTTCGCAGCATGACTTACGTTAACTATACTGTTCCCTATGAATAAAGTTGCAAGGAACAATAGCTTGTGAATTTTTTTATTTTTCGACACGGTCGCGGCCTTTATCTTTTGCGCCATAAAGTTTTAAATCAGCGCGTTTAAATAAGTCTTGAATTAAATGGTCTTTTGACTCTGGTGACACAATACCAAGACTCACAGTATAGGTAATTGTTTTACCCTCTATGTCTAAAATAGAACTGCCAATTTCCTTCCTTATTTTATCCGCAATGAGAAAGGCGTCATCAATTCCAGTATCAGAGAGAAATATGGCAAATTCTTCTCCGCCAACTCTCCCTATAAGGTCAGACTTTCTTAAAAATTTTTGAAGTGTAGTAGTGAAATGAATGAGTACTTTATCACCAACATAATGCCCATAAGTATCATTGACTATTTTAAAGTGATCTAAATCCAGCAATAAAAAAGATGCAGGCGACTTTTGGCGATGAGAAAGGTCGAGCAAATGTTGCGCAGCTTCAAAGAAACTCCCCCTATTTAATGTGCCAGTCAAAGAATCCCTGGTGGCTAAAACTTTGAGTTTTTCATTCAATATTTGTAAGTCTTCTGTTCGTTTTACAACAGCATCTTCTAACCAATTTCGCTTGGCTTGTTCGTCTTCTAATAATAGTTCTCGGTCTTTCTCTATAGCAGAAAGCATATTGTTTATATGTTCTTGAAGTTGACTGAGTTCATTATTTTCAATGTTGGAAAGGTTTATACGTTTATTTATGTTTTGGCTCAATTGAACTTCATTTACTTGCGACATTAATTGTTTTAAGGGACTTGCTAAGTAGCGATCGAACGCCCAGATAAACAGCCAAAACAAAATAGATAACTTGATGATTTCCGTAATTGCAATTAATGAAAAGCCAAACAAAACACGATCTAAAATAACTTCTGACGATGAATAAAGGATAACCGTTCCAAGCATTATTTCTTGTTCATTAAGCGTCCAATTTAAGTCTGATGTGATAGCAAAAATGGATAAAGGAGGCGATGTCAACGCGTAGGCTCTTTTAGAGATAATACTTTTGGCATTCTTATCAATAATATCAACACCCTCAATAATTGGCATTTTGACAAGTCCAGCGATGAGTGCATCTAATTGATTATGATTGTATTGCCACAAACTTGTTGAGATAGGTTTGTGGACGGTTTCTTCCAACTGTTTCAATTCAGTTAATATTGAATCCTGCGTTTTAAAATATTCGGCCAAGAACTGCATACTTGTGATAAAACAAGTTACGCTCAAATAAATAGTAAAGATAACCCGCATCATTTTTTTTGATAGATTACTGGGGCGAATAAAACGTGCAAACATTAAACACTACTTATAGGTAAGCTTGAAACTTAGGTTAACATTAAATGACTTATGCGCTCAATGTAAGAATAGTAATCTAAATTGGTTGATTTTATTCTTCATTGTTTAGCTGTTCATCGTACTCAATAGAACAACATATTGAAGGTATAATCAAATAAAATTTATAGTTTCTAACTAGTATTTAACATTAGCTTGGAGCTGATCAGAAGTGTAAATCAACTTAAAATAAAATATCACAATGTCCGTTTTGTTAATTAACTTCTGTTATTGATAAAAATTTATCGTAAAAATCACAAAAACAACTCTAAAATTAAAAGTTTGAGATGTCCATTTTAGTAGCTAAAGTTAATGTCAATCCGATTGAATTTAGTATTAATATTGTGGAAAAAATAAGCGCTATAGATTTATTTTACTAGCAGCTATAAGCTTGAGGCAGACGTTAGGATTAACGAATAACTAATGTCAGCAATGCAACAAGAAGTCATTAACACTGATTTTTTTAATTGCTCATTGTAAGCTGGGCTAACGTTTGGAACACATTACCCATAGTTTTACTGGGGTTCATCGCCTAGAATATTAATGCCATTTATTAAAATAACTGGAAATTGTATTTCCCCCAACAAAGAAGTTACGATTTATTTTCAATATGGAGGAAATTTAACAAAGAATTAAAGTGCTGTAGACTTTCTTTTTGAGCGTTCACTCGATGGTTTTGTAACAGGTTCAGATGCAATAATCGGCGATTTACTTCTTGCTCTTTTTTTCTTTTTTGAATTCTGACTTACTGAAACGACAGAATTGATAAACTCTGCTGATTTCTTAGTCGGGTTATAAGCAACCTCAATAATTTTACCGTTATATTCGATAATATCGCCGCGGCGAATTTTTTTACGCTTTTGAACTGAAACTTCATTATTTACTAAAACATTACCTTCACTGATCATGGTTTTAGCTTCGCCGCCACCACCAACCATATTAGCAATTTTGAGTAATTTACATAGTTCTATAGGTTCAACACAAATGTCGATAATAGTGTGTTCAGACATGAAATACGCCTAATAATTTTAAATAATAATATCATTGAATTCTAACATATATAAACGCTATTGAATAAGAATTATATTAAGGACACTGGGCATTGTTAAGCTAGCATAGCCAGTAAATACTTAATGTAGGAATACCTTAAAATTTAACTATTTCTGTATAATTCACTATTGGGTTATACATCTAAAAAACTTTCCCTTATTAATAATTAATACTACTGACTTAGTGAATAACGAATTTAGCTAAAAGCGCTACTTAAAAGTGATTTATTCTATCGACTGCCTAAGCATTTCATACGATGCTTTAGAGAAAAATCCAACGGATACATAAGTACCGATGGACTTTATAGGTTTGGAATCAAAGATTAACTATCTAATCAATTTTCAAATCATGCTTACCATGATTTTTTTTGGTACGTAAATAATTGTTATTATCATCTTTTAAATGCAAACCCGTGTTCACTTGTTCGACAATATTAAAATAATCTTTTAAGGCATTTATTTTTTTAGGGTTATTAGTGATCAAACGTAAATCTTTAACGGCTAAAGCTTGCAGCATAGTCACTGCATCTTCAAAACTACGGGCATCTTCTGCAAAACCTAAGTGCTTGTTGGCTTGATAGGTATCCATCCCTTGGCTTTGTAACACATAGGCATCTAATTTATTGTATAAACCAATGCCACGACCTTCTTGGCGAAGGTAAAGAATAATTCCGCCCTGCTCTTTCATCAAGTTGATAGTTTCATCTAACTGCTCACCGCAATCACAACGTGAAGAGTGGAATACATCGCCCGTTAAACATTCCGAATGCATACGAACTAGTGGTGCTTGCTGATTTTTATCGGCCTGTTGAAAAATTAACGCTATGTGCTCATGGTTTTCATCAAACATTGTAAAGGTCGCGATTTCTGCGTCGATATCACTGTGTAATCCAACTTTTAGATTAATTCTTGCACGTATTTTATTCATGGGTTTCTTTATTAAATTAGCAAAGGCGCTGTTATTAGCCCCTTAAATATTACCACTCGTTACATTCATATTGAGATATTTATCTAGCTTTCAAGTGTTAATCAACTTTTTGGCTTAAATAGTCCACTCTGTTAGAAATTCACTGCTTATATTAACAATAATCGATTAATACGGCTAATAAGTTAACCTTGAAATATATTTACTACAACGAAGTGTATAAGTCATTACTGCTGTTAAATATTGAGATAACAGTGGGATTTAAAAGGTAACGATTGAATTTTGAACGAACAGACTAACTTTAGTCATCTGTTTTTCTTATTCCACTGTAAACCCTAATATGCGCTTGGTATACTAAGTGCCTGTGAGTTACTTTGAAGTAACATCAATAATTTATAGTTGAACGTCTCGTTATTTAATTTTAAATAATATGACGCTCATTCAAACCGTTAAAGCGTTCCGCTAAATAGATAAGAGTATTCCTTGTGATAATGACCCTCAGACCCTTTATTTTAGTATTAATAAGTGGCTTCTTGTTAATGCTAGGCTATGGGCTCAGTAATATTTTATTGCCTGTGCGCATGCAGAGCGATGGAATGAGCATGAACAATATTGGTTTAGTGTTATCGATGTTATCTGTGGGGTTTTTGTTGGGTGCATATTATAGCCGTATGTTATTACAACGTGTTGGGCACATAAGAATATTCGCGATGTGTGGTAGCTTAACTTCCGTCGCTATTTTACTTTCAGGCCTGTATCCAGAACCATTAATGCTTGCGTGTATGAGAATTGTCACTGGCTTTTGTATTGTTTGTACCAATGCCACACTTGATAGTTGGTTAAGTCACAGTGCTACAGAAAAAAATAGAGGACGCATACTATCAATTAATCAGATGATGATAATGACAGCACTATTTTCTGGTCAGTTTTTATTAAATGTCGCGCCTATTGATGACATTACTTTATTTGTTATCTGTGGCATTTTATTTAGCTTGTCTATCACACCTATCGTGATTAGTAAGCAACAAGGACCACAAATTGAAGACAGTCAATCAATGTCTTTAATGACGGTTTTCAAGTTATCTCCTTTAGGTGTGGTCAGTTGCTTTTACTGTGGAGTCCTCTATGCGGCTTTAATTAATATGCTGCCTATTTTTGCCAGTAACAATGGTATTGCCGGTTTAGATTTATCCATATTTATGGGCACAGCCATTTCTGGGGCAATCATTTTGCAGTTCCCTATTGCCTATTTATCAGATCACTTTGACCGTCGAAAAGTGATGTTCTGTATGGTCGCAACACTCATTGTATTATGTTTATTAGTGCCTTTTCTTATTTCCTCAGATATGTTCAAACTCACCTTGTTGGCCGTAGCGCTGATTACGGGATTAGTTGCCTGCCTTTATCCAATGAGTATGTCAGAGACTTTTGATAAAGTATTAAAGGAACAAATTTTATCTGCAATGAGTTCGTTATTATTGATCTATGCATTAGGCAGCATTTTAGGCCCCTACCTAGCCTCGATGGTAATGGATGCTTTCGGTAGCAGTGCCTTATTTAGTTTTATGAATATCGTTGCGATAACACTGTTACTGTTTATCAGTATTCGAATGAAACTAAGAAAAGCGTTACCGCTTGATGAACAAGAAAGCTTTGTTATGCAAACACCCAGCGGTGTAGTATCGGAACTCGATCCTCGTACGCAATATGCAGAGGCACAATTTGAAACAACGCCAGAAGTTGAAGTTGCTATCAGCCTCGCAAATAAAAACCCATCAGCAGCCGTTAACATGGTTAAAGCGCTAGTGCTTCGAGACCCCAGAAATGCTTCAAATCTAGCCGCCGCATTAAGTACCATAGACGCGATAGACATTAGTAAACTTTATGCGGCAATAACCTCCGCAGCACCTCAAATGAGTATTCATATTGCTCAAGCATTAACAAATGCTTCTCCTGAGAAAGCCAATCAATTGGTTGATTGGATAACCTCTGAGTACCCTGACCAATTTACTAATATTATTGTTGCTATTGCAAATACAATGCCTGACGACGGTATTAATGTCATGGAACTCGCCGCTGAAAATATGGCCGAAGACTACCCCAGTGAACTTTTAGAAATGACTAAAGAATACATGACAAATTTATCGGATTCTTTAGATGCAATGCGACCGATAGATAGAATCGCCGCTGTATCAGAAAATACAGCAACTGAGCTTTATAATCGATTAACAGATGTTGCTCCTGAGCAATCAGCCGAGCTTGCCTTTACGGTATCAGACTCGCTACCTGAATCGTCAAGTGATGTTGCTGAAGCCTATGTCCAAAATTTAATCGACAGTGAACAAGCTGGCTCAGCACAGACCTCAGAAAACATTGAAAATGCTGCCAATAACTATGTTAACCATATGGTTGAAAGTATTCCTGAACATGCAGTAGAAATTGCCGGTACCTTTGTCGATTCTTTCCCCGAGGTTGCATCGGATATGCTTGAAATATTGCAAGAATCAGATGATATTGAAGATAGCAAGTTAACCACTTCTATTGATAAAAAACCCCTGTAAGGTTTTATAAATCGGCAGTAACAATTACGATATAACTCAAAACTTCTAATATCAGTAAAAGTAATTAGCCTAGAATGAAAATTGTTGACGTTAGCAATATAAGAATTAATGATAATTTTGTCTACTAAGCGAAAACTAGACGTTATTATTTTAACGTCAACAACTCTGACATTGTTGGCATTAGGAAATTCACTAAGCTTTATTATGTAATAATACTTTTACTAGATAACTAGTTACAACTGAAAAATCATTGGTATTATCAAATTATACAGATAAATATAACGACCTAGCATGACCCTTTTTTTCTTAAACCAACCCTAGCTACAAAGAATAAATATCAATGTTCTATTTATACAAACCTTATATCCAATCAGTGTTTTAAGTTAAATAAGCGCCTAAAATAACAACACTTTAGTTATTTTTATTCTGTGTTATAAATTGACTTACCATGGCTGAAATCGTCCAACTTTGCTTAACTTCTAGGTATTTATCTATCTCAGTAGAGAAAAAGTGACTGTAAAGTACAGCAAATATCTAGGGGATTTTACTCTCTACTAAAGCATGCTGAGCAGGTTACCAATAAATAAATATCATTAGCACCTCGATACTTGACAGTTGTGATTACAAGTGTAATATCAACATATCGATTACAACTGTAATATTTAAATATGTCTGAAATTACTAATACAGAATTTGAAGTTTTAGAAGCTTTGTGGGCTCAACACCCTGCTACAGCGAATAGCATTATTGAACAACTTAATAAACATAAGCCCTGGCACGATAAGACAGTAAAAACCCTGATAAATCGTCTGGTAAAAAAAGAAGCGATAGGTTTTGAAAAGCAAGAACGCCATTATCTTTATTTTCCGTTACTTGAGCGAGATGCTTATACGGAAGTTCAAAGCCAAAGTTTTATCGAACGGTTATTCAGAGGAAGAGTATCACCATTAGTTGCTGGTTTTGCTAAAAAAAACAATTTGAAGAAAGAAGATATTGATGAATTAAAGCTTCTCATTACAAAATGGGAGCAAGACAATGATTGATAACCTCTTTACTTTATTACTGCCCTTAACATTGTTGCTAACTATATTGTTGGTTGGACATAAATGGCTAATACATTATTTAGGCGCTAGTAATACCTATTTACTATGGTTAATAGTCCCCTTAGGGCTGGTGATATATTGTTTACCACTCCCTTGGCAGCAGAGTAGCCTATCAAAAATAATTGAAATAAAACGTTACTTGATAACTCCAACCGTTGAACTTAAACAAAGCCTTTCTATGTCTTGGGCTCTCTATATTTGGCTAATTATTGCGGCTGCCATGATAACTTATGGCTTGTTAACTTATCATATATTTAACAAGCACCTTCAGCTCACCGCTATTAATAAGTCTATGGTGCCATTAGTGTTACCCGCAAATATATTGCTCTACCAAAGTACAGGTACTTATAGCCCGATGTTGGTGGGTTTGGTACAGCAAAAACTTATTATTCCAGAAGATTTTTTTGAGCTTTACAGTACCGAGCAACAAAAACTAATTCTTGAACATGAAATTTGTCATTTTGATCGAAATGACATTTATTGGAACCTAATTGCGCTGACTTGCTTAACGTTGTTTTGGTTTCACCCTCTTGCTTGGCTCGGCTATTTTAGGTTTCGTCAAGATCAAGAACTCTCCTGTGATCAACTCGTTCTGGCGCGCAAACCAAAAGAGAGCAGGATTAACTATAGTAAAGCGCTGTTAGTGGCGGCTCAGTCGACACCTTCATTAGCATTTGCTCAACTATCATTTAAGAAATATGGAGATAAAAAAATGATGTTAGAACGAATTAACAATTTAAAAACTCGTCCAAAAAGCTCTAAATTAATACTGGCTACCGTAATATTTACCACCGTTACTCTGCTCTCAGGATTAAGTTACGCAGGAAACCAACAGGAAAGTCTTGGAGATAAAGTCTCAAAGTCAGTTGAGCTTAAGCCTATTCAGCGTGTTAATCCTAGCTATCCTGAACAAGCAGCAAAAGACAATATAGAAGGTTCAGTAGTACTAACGTTTGATATAATGACAAATGGTGCGGTTGAAAATGTAGCGGTCGTAAATTCAAAGCCTGCCGGTGTATTTGACCAAGCAGCCTTAACGGCATTAAAGCAATGGAAATACTCTGTCAGTGACCACACGTTAAAAAATGCGTTAGTTCAATTAGATTTTTCAATGAATAAAGATACAAAACATGAAAGCTTAATTGAGCGTATTCAGATAACTAAGTAAAGTTAGCGTAATATTTTAAAAAGGTTACCTAGGTAGCCTTTTTACATTTAAATTAGTATACCCGATCGTAGAATTAATCACTTTTGCTGTAAATCTTTCCATAACCTTATCCATTTTTTGCTACTTGAATGCGCCTGTACCGTTAGGTACAATGAGTTGAGTTAAATTTACAGGTTAATATTGTGATAAAAGGTAAAAGAAGATCCTTCGATGAGACTACCGCATTAAATGCTGCGATGAATGTTTTTTGGCAAAAAGGTTATGTTGGCGCATCACTCACCGATTTAACAAAAGAGATGGGGATTAACAAGCCAAGTATGTACAGTGCTTTTGGTAACAAAGAAGCCTTATTTGTTAAAGCCACACAGTGCTATATTGATACTAAAATGAAACCTCATATGGCGTTATTATTTGCACCTGATATTTCCCTAAAAAATCGTTTGAAAAATCATATGATGTCAATTGTAACTATGCAGTGTAGCGATGAGCAAGCAAAAGGATGCTACTTAGTTTTATGTCAATCAGAACTGGTCAGTGGTGATATTCCTGAGCAAGCAAAATTGATACTCAAAGATGCTGAAGTGATTCCTAAACAATTATATGTCGATTTTTTTAATCAAGACTTAGAGGCTATCGCTTTAGGGCTAAATAAAAATGCCGACGCAAACAGTTTAAGCGTATATACGCTTTTAAAAGGCACTGCCTCTATGGCTCGTTCTGGCGTAGCTAAATCACAACTAGAATATACTGTAGATAGTATGCTTAAAGGTATCGGCGTTAACTAAAGATATCACTCTTTTTAAAAACGAAATATCAAGGCTATACACAACCAACAATAATGCGTTATTTACCATTATTTGTCTGGGCATTTAAAGTTTTACCTTCCCCCAATAAGGCACGACAAGACTTTCAGTTCACTTTTAATTACCCTTTCGTTAATCAGAATACATAAACACGTTGTTTACTCTTTAACATGGCCTAAACCTCTAGACCTTTAAATAGATAAAATTTATTTCATTAATTACGATTGACTTTAATATACCGATCGGTACAATACAAAAATCAAGACATACCGATCGGTACATATTTTAAATAAGCACCATAGACGTGAAGTACTTATTCACCGTGAATTTTTAATCTGATCAATAAAATTAAATTAATGATAAGGAAAGTAAAATGACAACTTTAACAATACATACGATTGAATCTGCTCCACAAGCAAGTAAGACACTTTTAGAAGGCTCAGTTAAAGCTTTTGGCATGTTACCAAATTTACATGGTGTACTCGCTAGCTCACCACAACTTCTTGAAGCATATCAAAAACTTCATGAGCTATTTACAAATACCTCATTTGATGCAGAAGAATTAACTGTTGTTTGGCAAACAATAAATGTTGAGCACGGCTGTAATTACTGTGTACCAGCACACACGGCTATTGCTCATTCAATGAAAGTTGATGCTGCAATTACTGAGGCTTTGCGTAATCAATCACCAATGCCAAACGCGAAGTTACAAGCACTTCAAGATATGACCTTGATTATTGTTCGTAATCGCGGACACGTTAGTGATACAGAATTAGCCAGTTTTAAAGAAGCTGGGTATGGCGAACAGCAAATATTAGAAATAATATTAGGCCTGTCTCAAAAAGTGATCAGTAACTATACCAATCACATTGCGAGTACGCCAACAGACGCACCATTCAAAGAATTTGCATGGCAGAAAAATGCATAAGTAGCGCTAGGGGGAATAGCTAAGTTAATTATCCTACTGACCA
The DNA here is from genome assembly GCF_014077275.1 of Colwellia sp. BRX8-7. NCBI lineage: Bacteria > Pseudomonadati > Pseudomonadota > Gammaproteobacteria > Alteromonadales > Colwelliaceae > Colwellia > Colwellia sp. BRX8-7. The sequence goes on from NZ_JACGVP010000006.1 coordinate 14,481, forward strand.
TTCCCCAAATAAATGCTAAATACATTAATAACGTGCTAATAATATCGATTTATTAGCACTTTTATTGGTTGTTTTTTTGACAAGTTTTTAGTTTATTTTGCTCAATTTTATCGTTTTGTAATACTTGTTTCAAATCTTCGCTACGTTGTTTAACCGCTACCCCATAACTTTTATCATCACCCCATTTATCAGCCAAAATTGTCATTGACTCAGTGTCATGTTCGGCAAAAATTTCTCCTGCTCTAGCGGATTCAACCGGATCGTTGCCAAGTAACACCAATGCTTCAATACCAAAATTAACGGCAGAGTCAAAAGTTTCTCGTTTAAGACTTGTTACCCCAAGCTGCATAATTTGATAAGCGTGTCGTCGGTCAACAGCGCGTGCCAGAATTTTTAAATGTGGATAGTGCTTATGAGCCAGTTTAATAATATCTAATGTTTTATCGGGCTCGTCTACAGCAATAACCAGCATTTTTGCATCTTGGGCCCCTGCAGCTTCTAATAAATCTTGTCGAGCGGCATCACCATAAAAAACTTTATTACCAAAACGTCTGAGTAAGTCTATTTGGCTGGCACTGTGATCAAGAATCGACAAATGATAGCCTTGAGCCGTTAATAAACGTCCTATAATTTGGCCAAAACGTCCATAACCAGCAATAATGACATTTTTTGTGGGTTCGAGGTCTTTTATCGCATCAAATTCAGGTGTGGCAGAAGTTTTTCTCGCCAATGCCTTCTCATATAGAATCAATAATAATGGTGCACAAAGCATTGATATAGCAACGATAAGTGTAATTAACTTAGTCTGTTCTGGTGTGGTAATAAGTAGATTAGTTGTTAATGAAAGTAAAACAAACGCAAATTCACCTCCTTGTGCTAAAGCTAAAGTGAACAGTATCTTTTGACTGCCTTTCATCTTAAAAAAATGTGCCAACACAAAAAGAACCAGTGCTTTAATCGTTATAAGGGCTAATACCGTTAGCGTAACAAAGGTAATTTTATCAAAAAGAAGAGGAAAGTCTATCGAAGCACCTACGGTTATAAAGAATAAACCAAGCAATAATCCTTTAAAGGGTTCAATATCAGCCTCTAATTCATGCCTAAACTCGCTTTCAGCTAGTACAACACCCGCTAAGAATGTACCTAACGCAGGAGACAAACCTATTTTTTCCATAATCAGTGCAATGGCAATAACTAATAGTAATGCCGCAATGGTAAAAATTTCACGTAACCTTGTTTCAGCAATGTAACGAAATAATGGCGATGAGATGTATTTGCCCGCTAAAATAATGGCTGCAATAACTGCAAGAGAAATCCCCACTTGACCGTAAACGGGTAAGTGAGCAATCAAACTATGGCCAGAAGACTTTGCTGCACTTAAGTCTTGAAAGGCAAGGAGTGGTAATATCGCAAGAATAGGGATTACCGCAATATCTTGGAACAGGAGTACCGAAAAAGCATTTTGCCCCGCGTCTTGCTTGATCCAACCCTTCTCTGTCAATGTCTGCAAAACAATCGCCGTTGAAGACAATGCCAACATCAACCCTATTGCTAACGATGTTTGCCAAGGCAAACTGAATAGATAAAAACAAAGTGCAAAAATAAGCGTGGTTGTTGCTATAACTTGTAAGCCGCCTAGGCCTAGAATAGAGTGACGCAATTTCCATAGTCTGGCCGGTTGTAATTCTAGGCCAACTAAAAATAGCATCATCACAACACCAAACTCTGCAAAATGCATAACACTGGTTTGATCGCCAACCAAGCCGAGTAAGTTAGGGCTAATTAAAATTCCCGCTAACAGATAACCTAAAACAGAACCTAAGCCGAGTCTCTTTGCCACTGGCACTGCAACAAGTGCTGCAACTAAGTATATAACCGCTATTTCTAACATCTTTACATGTACTCCTTTCACTAGGGCGTTATTGAATAGTTAAAGTTGAGGATTAGTCGCCTAAGTTATACGTATTTTATCAATATTTTAAAGCTGATGCGATAGTCTAGTACAGAGTTATAGGCGAGAAGTAAAATTGTCACTTGAAGTTTAATGATGACGATAACAGCACTAATAGTGTAAATAACGATTGTATGACATCACCATAGTAACTTATCCCTCAGTCTCGACTGGAGAGACTAAAGTTGCCCGCTTATCAAAAAAAACACTGCATTATGTGAAGGAATTCAAGCGTCAATATGCAAATATGATCATATATATACCGTTAGCAACGTTATTAGACAATGTTGCTCGGCATATATTGGTTTACTTCATGGTGAAGCTCTTGTATCGCACTAACAGTAACATTTAGTTTTACTGCTAATGTTGTTTTTGATAGTGCTCAGATAAAATAAGTAATGAGCGATGATAATTAATTTTAGCGATACTTTAAAAAGTTAATGTATTGAAAAAGTGGCCTATGCTTTTATTTTTCTGTTTTATTAGCAAGAAAATCACTACTTGGTTACTAAAATTAATTAAGTTTGTTCAACCAGTAACTAATTTTCTCTTCCAACAGTTTAGGGTTTATCGGTTTAGAAATATAATCATTCATACCCGATGCTAAGCATTTTTCTTTATCACCCTTCATAGTATTTGCCGTCATTGCAATAATAGGGATAGTCGAGAACAAGACACTATCCATATTATTTCTTATATGTTCAGTGGCTTGATAGCCATCCATTTCTGGCATTTGGCAATCCATTAAAATAAGATCATAAGGATGTTCTGGATCTTTCTTCTCTAAGATATCAATTGCATTTACACCATTGACTGCAATATCAATAGAATAATCAAACTTTCTTAATATACCTAAAGCGACTTGTTGGTTAATTCGGTTGTCTTCAACTAACAATATTTTTGCTTTAGTGGTCTGACTTTTATTGTCTAACATATTACTTCCAAGGCTAGCTGAAACGCCAGCCGTATTTTTTAATATCTGTCTCTTGTTAAGCGTAACATCTAAGATATTAAGTAACTCATCAATGACCACAGGTTTTAATAAATAATCTGAAGTTCCTGACGTTGATGACAAAGGACCTTTAACAATCTGATCCATTGAAGTTAACATCACTATTTTAAGCTTATCAAGTGACTTAATTTTTCTAATCTCAGCGCTTAACTCACTACCTGACATGCTCGGCATTTGCATATCAATAATAGCCATAGCAAAATAATGGCTATCGTATTGCTTCAATATAGCCAATGCCTTACTACCACTGTCAGCTTGAATAACTTCAGCCCCCAAAAGACCCAATTGTTTGCTAAGCACGGCAAGATGAGTAAGATTATCATCAGTAACTAAAATGTTAATTCCATTTAAATGAGTACCTAACTGAGTTTGCACTTCTTCTGTGCTAGGTTTTAATTGGATATTAAAACTAAATTCGCTGCCTTGACCCAAGACACTACTAACAGTAATGCCTCCCCCCATTAATTCACATAATTGCTTTACAATAGACAAGCCTAAACCTGTGCCACCATACTCTCGTGTTGTCGATACATCGACTTGGGTAAACACATCAAAAAGTATTGAACATTTATCCGCTGGTATACCTATTCCTGTATCTATGACACTGATATGTAGTTTTATATCTCCATTGTCATTTAAAACTGTCTTTGCTTTAATAACAATTTCACCCGTGGGGGTAAACTTTATTGCATTGCCAACTAAGTTAGTAATGATTTGTCTTAATCTACCAGGATCACCGATGACCATTTGATGACCAACATCGGTGACATCAAGAATAATTTCTAATTTTTTATCTTTGCTATTCATCGATAAAGACTGAACCAAATCGCCTAAATTTCTTAAAAGGTCAAAAGTAATCAATTCAACTTCAAGTTTACCTGCTTCTATTTTTGAAAAATCTAGAATGTCGTTTAGGATATGAAGCAAGGTATCGGCACTTGAATGTGCTAGTCGAGTAAAATGAGCTTGTTCTTGACTTTGCTTGGTCGTTGATAATAAATTTAGCATGCCTAAAACACCGTTCATTGGCGTTCTAATTTCATGACTCATATTAGCCAAAAATTGTGACTTAGTCCGATTGGCTAATTCAGCTTTTAATTGTTGTTTCTTATTTTCATCGGCTAAACTTTTCAGCATCAATTCTTTTTTTACTGAACTAGACACATCTTGGATCAGAATTTCACATAAGCGTTCATTCGGGGAAGTATTGATGCTTTTAATCGATATTTGCTGCTGTATACGGTAATCGTTATCACCAACATGGCTTTTATGAAATAACGCCAAAGGTTTAGGATTAAAAGTATTAGAGAGTTTAGTGGGCAATCCTAACGTTAATGCTTCATTGCATGCATCACTTAAGCGGGAATAGTTAAACCCCTCTAGAATATCACCAAGTTTACAACCAAAACCTTTATCATCGACTATAACAGAGTGATCTTTTATCCACTGATTATAAAAAACTACCTGATGGTTTTCATCAATAATGATAATACCAAGAGAAAGATCATTCACAGAACTAAACAATATATCTTTTGTTAAATTATTCATAGCAGAGCTAAGCTTCACTTTTGTTAGTAATGCCAAAAACAAATTTTCGCACAGATTCTTGAAAAATCTCTAACGAGGTAATATCCATAATAAAAGAGATAAAACCTTCAATATTATCATCGGGTAAAGAGAACTTAACTTTTATATATAATGACCAATCATTTTCGCTGCTATACACATAAACTTTATTAATATCCCCTTGTATAAACTCTGGCATTTCAATTTTTATTGAGGATTTAAGAAAGTTAATAACCGTTCCAAAACAAGCATTTAAAATAACATTGCCTATTTCTACTAAAGAATCTTGCTCAAGATCAGACAAAGCCTCGGGTGGAAACTTATTACCAAGTAAAGTACTAACTAATTGCAAACCACTTTCTTTGCTAAACATAAGTAATGCTTGGCCTTTAAAGTCACCTTCAAATCGTTGAATTACAGCACTGATTTCTGTATCACTAGCAAACTTCAATTTAGATTTGGCTATTTTGTTAGAGACGATTTCGACTTTTGGGATAGTTAAATCAACCGGTTGAGATACCATTTTATTCAGGGAGTTGGCCGCTCTACCAATACCGATGTTAAATATTTCGGTGAGGGCATCAATTTCAAGTGGAGATAAATTATCCTTCATATGCTTCCCTAACTATTTAAAAAATGGCTAATGAGTTCTTCGGTAATCGGTTTAATTAAAAAAACAACACCTGCTTGCTCAGCCTGTTGTTTTATTTCATCTTGGATATTTGCGGTTAACAAAGCGCGCTTAGGAATTGAAATTAGCTTATCTAATGCAAAGATTAATTCAATACCTGTCATACCAGGCATATTATAATCAAAAATCGCAATATCAATTTTACTTTCCGCCGTTAATTGGCTCAAGCACTGCTCTCCACCTCCAGCTTCAATGATGTCGACTCCAGGTATATAAGATTTAACAATTTCTTTAAGCATCATTCGAGAAACAATACTATCGTCGACAATTAATACAACTTTACTCATTTAAATACCCAATTATTTTTAATAACCTGTCTCATAAAAGCATATAAACGAATGGGGTTATTTGCAAGCTAATATATTGAAATATAATTAGTAATTTGAGCAAGGTATAAAAAGAAGCTGTGACTTTCAAAACATAGGCTTTAATGGGAGTGTTTTGGTTAGAGCCAAGGAGCCTAAAGGGAACGTTAAAAGCATGTAAGTCGACGTTAAAAATGTGGGGTGCGATTAAATACACTTCTGTAATGCCGGTAACATAAGTTTTGGCTAGATGATAAATATTCGTGTTATCAAAGTTTATACTTGGCATATAACTTTCAATAAAATTAACCTGATGTAAAAATATAAATCCGTCGCAAAAATGAGTAGCAACTAGTAACGTCTGTTTATGTTTTCTTACATGGGCGAGAATATTAATCATTACCGCTTCTTCTTTGCCTCGATCTAGTCCTTTGGTTGGCTTGTTTAAAATCAGCACATTTTATGGACGTAACAACAAGGGTGCAATCTGTAATCGTTGTGCTTGGCCAACTAATAATCCTACACTTTTAGAGCCTAGCCAAGTATTAATAACAAACGATAAGCTATCAATAAATGAAGTTAGCTTCACTAATTGACATACCTCAAGCATTTCTTGGTAGCTAGCATCATGTTTTGCTGGCTTTATAGTTTTTTTTGTAGATGTTAGCAGCTAAGAGCCCTATTCCGCCTACAAGGATACCTTTAACTGAAATAGGTAAGCCTCTTGTTAGCCAGAGGCTAAAGTAAAATATCCAACATTATTATCACATTCGATATTTTACTAAAAAGTACGTATAGAGTAACTATAAGCACAGAAGAGATTAACTTCTCGGACGTATAAATGGCATATGTCTATTTACATCTTTATATAATAAATATCTAAATGGACCTGGGCCACCGGCATAGCAAGATTGTGGACAAAAAGCACGTAACCACATAAAGTCACCCGCCTCTACTTCAACCCATTCACCGTTTAAATGATAAACAGCTTTACCTTCTAAAACATATAATCCATGTTCCATCACATGTGTTTCGTCAAAAGGGATCACGCCGCCTGGCTCAAAAGTTACAATGTTTACATGCATATCATGGCGCATATCTGATTGCTCAGTAAATCTTGTGGTTTTCCATACACCACCGGTATTAGGCATTTCAATAGCTTCAACTTCATGGTCACTGGTTACAAAAGCTTCTGGTGCATCTATGCCTTCAACGACTTGATAAGCTTTGCGGATCCAATGGAACTTTACATTTTCTAAACTATTATTTTTAAGTGTCCATTGAGCACCTGCAGGCAAATAAGCATACCCGCCTGATGTCATATGGTGATTTGTCCCTTCGATAGTAACATCCATTTCACCTTCAACAATAAAGAGTACACCTTCAGCATTTTCATCAAGTTCTGGTTTTTCAGAGCCGCCGTTTGGTGTTACTTCTACTATGTATTGAGAAAAAGTTTCTGAAAAGCCACTCAATGGACGAGCCAGCACCCACATCCTCATATTATTCCAAAAGGGTAAATAACTGATAACAATATCGGTTAACACACCTTTAGGAATAATTGCGTAAGCTTCGGTAAAAATAGCGCGATCAGAGATCAATTGTGTTTGTGGTGGTAATCCACCTGTAGGCGCATAATATGTACTTTTATTTGACATTTTCGTTTTTCCTTGTTGTTTGGGCTTCATTAAATTCTTTCCTGTAAGCATGAAGTAAAGGCTCGGTATAACCATTGGGCTGTGTTTTCCCTTTAAAGACAAGATCTAATGCTGCTTGAAAAGCTAAACTACTTGCAAAGTTAGCAGACATTGGCTGATATAAAGGGTCATGGGCATTTTGTTGATCAACAATAACCGCCATTTTTTCTAAGGAAGACCTCACTTCAGACTCAGATAAGATACCGTGTGCTAGCCAGTTACAAATGTGCTGACTAGAAATTCTTAATGTCGCTCTATCTTCCATTAAGCCAACATTGTTAATGTCGGGGACTTTTGAAGCGCCCATGCCTAAATCAACCCAACGAACTACGTAACCCAATAGACCTTGGGCATTGTTATTAAGCTCTTTTTCAATCGTCTCTTTACCCAATTGCTCAGGTTTTTTTAATAAGGGTACTGTTAATATATCATTTAAACGAGCACGAGATCTTTGCGCAACCCTACTCTGTACCTCAAATACATTCACTTGATGGTAATGTATAGCATGTAAGGTAGCCGCGGTTGGTGATGGAACCCATGCCGTATTAGCACCTGATAAAGGATGAGCAATTTTCATTTTCATCATATTAGCCATTTCATCAGGAATAGCCCACATGCCTTTACCAATTTGTGCTTTACCGGAAAAACCGCAGGCTAAACCTATATCTACATTCCTATCTTCGTAGGCTTTAATCCAGGGTTGTGCTTTCATATCACCTTTTAACACCATGGGACCTAGTAGCATACTGGTATGTATTTCATCGCCCGTTCTATCTAAAAAACCAGTATTAATAAATACAACGCGATTTTTTACGGCTCTAATACACTCTTTCAGGTTGACTGTTGTGCGACGTTCTTCGTCCATTACCCCAATTTTAATGGTATATCTGACAAGATTTAAACCATCTTCAACAGCATTAAAGAGTTTGTTAGCAAAAGCCACTTCATCAGGACCATGCATTTTAGGCTTAACAACATAGACACTACCCTTTCTTGAGTTACGGTGAATACTATTTTTTTGTAAATCGTGTAAGGCTATTAAGGTGCTTATCATGGCGTCCATGATGCCCTCTTGAATTTCGAAGCCCTCTTGATCGAGTATTGCAGCGTTAGTCATTAAGTGGCCAACATTTCGACAGAATAATAAACTGCGTCCTGGCAAATTCAAGTTGCCACCGTTAAGGTCCTGATAAATTTTATCAGCTTTTAATACTCGCTGAGTTATTTTACCGGCTTTATCAATAGTTTCACTTAAGTCACCTTTCATTAGCCCTAACCAATTACGATAAACATGAATTTTTTCTTTGGCGTCTACTGCAACTACCGAATCTTCAAAGTCTTGTATTGTGGTTAATGCTGATTCTAAAGTAATATCTTTTATATCTGCGGCGTCTGTTTTACCAATAGCTGAGCTTGCATCTATTTCTATCGCCACACGTAAATCATGATGGTTAAGTAAAACTGAGCTGAGCTTATTCTTATCCCCCTGAAAGCCAATAAATTGTTCAGTATTTTTTAATAGTGAAGTACGACCATCAACTAAAGTGACTAAAAGCTTTTTATTGTCAATAGTATAAGCACATGACTGATGATGTGAGCCATTGACTAATGGAAAGTGATCATCTAAAAATTCACGGCCGTAAGCGACTACTTTTGCTGCTCTAATAGGATTATGCGTTGCTTTTTTCTCAGCGCCATCTTCATCACTAATGACATCAGTTCCATAAAGGGCATCGTATAAACTTCCCCAGCGAGCATTAGCGGCATTTAATGCAAATCTAGCGTTGGCGGCGGGAACAACAAGTTGTGGTCCAGCTTGTGAGCTTACTTCACTATCTACGTTGTTTGTGGTGATAAGAAAGTCATCACCTTCAGGGCTTAAATAGCCTATATCAAAAAGAAATTGTTTATATTCCTCAATATCAAAATTATCTTGATGCGCGAGATTCCAATCATCAAGTTGTTCCTGAAATTGAGTGCGTTTTACTAATAAGGCTCTATTCTCAGGCCCTAATTGATGAGTGATTGTTGATAAGGATTTCCAAAAATTATCAGCAGAGATGTTTAAGCCAAGTAAAACCTCTTCTTCTATGAATTTTACTAAATCAATATCTACTTTTAGCAAGTTTTTCTGTTGATATATTGTCATTTCCTTAACCACTTATTCCTTAATTATACTTTGATTGTTATGTTAATTATCTGTTGAGGTCTGCGCTGATAAGCGTCTTTATCTAAAGCTGCAATGCTGATGAATGTATACAAATTCACAACACCTGTCAATAAAGACAAGGGATTGTATACACAATTGTTGACAACTTACCTTTGAGTCAACTCTATTAACATCAAACAATATTTATGCTTAATAAAACACCTTAACAATCATCTCAAGATCACCTGAAATTTACCGAAAAGTTGACCTATAAAGCGAGTAATGTGTATAAAAAATCTAGAATAATCGTCCGTTTACTAACAGTGATAATCAATACTGACGGATGAACAAACGAGTGATTACTTGACGACACCAAGATTGAAGCTGGAGAATACGTTATCATGATCCATGTAGCAGACTACTTTTCAAATAAAGGTGAGCAACAAGATAAACCACCATTTTTAAATCGTATTCCAACTCATCTTGGCATTTTGACGCTAGCGCAAATTATTATGTACCGTTAGCGCGAGTATGTTGGTAAGTTATTTTATGGGAGCAGGTATTTTGGGTGCGTTAACCATGCCTTTTTTAGCGGTTAGAAGAACAGAATATCGTGGTTTTATTGCTAGTGTAATCTTTGTTTCAACTTACTTCTTTTGAGGGGGGCATTGTAATATTTTTACCCTATGCTCAATCTGTTAACAACAACACCAGTCAAACCTCTTAAATTAAGGCTCTTGGTGTTGTTGCAGTATCACTAGGTACTTGCTAATACTTATTCTGCTTTATGGTTTGCTAATCGTTTGTCATTGCAATAATTTTAGCTGCTTACTACTTATTCTGCTTTATGGTTTGCTAATTGTTTGTTATTGCAATAATTTTAGCTACTTACTACTTATTCTGCTTTATGGTTTGCTAACCAGTGCTCTGCAATATCTTGTCTCCTACACACCCAGACATCATTATATTTTCCAATATAATCTAAGAACTTAACCAAACTTGCAAAACGACCTGGTCGGCCAATAATGCGGCAATGCAAACCAATAGACATCATTTTTGGCGCATCAGCCCCTTCAGCATACAAAGTATCAAAAGTATCTTTTAAGTAACAATAAAACTGTTCACCTGAATTAAAACCTTGCGGACTAGCAAAACGCATATCATTGGCATCTAAACTATAAGGGACAATTAAATGTGGCTTTTCTTTACCTTTTACATAATAAGGTAAATCATCAGCATAACTATCAGCATCGTATAAAAAAGAGCCTTCTTCCATTACCAACTGTCGAGTATTTTCACTCATGCGGCCAAGATACCAACCTTTAGGTTTTTGTCCTGTCATTTCTTTGTGAATAGCTATCGCTTTTTTTAAATGTTCACGCTCGGTTTCAATCGGTACATTTTGATAGTCTATCCACCTGTATCCATGACTCGCAATTTCCCAATCTGCTTTTAACATCGCTTCAACTGCTTCAGGATTACGTTGCATCGCCATCGCGACACCAAAAACAGTTACAGGTAAGCCTCGCTGAGAAAATAAACGATGTAATCGCCAAAAACCTGCACGGCTGCCATATTCATAAAAAGACTCCATGTTCATATGTCGTTCGTTAACAAACGGTTGTGCGCCAATGATTTCTGATAGAAAAGTTTCCGAGGCATTATCACCATGTAAAATGCAATTCTCGGCTCCTTCTTCATAGTTGATCACAAATTGCACCGCCACTTTTGCCTTATTTGGCCAAGTAACCTTAGGTGCATGCTCTCCGTATCCTTTCATGTCTCGAGGGTAGTTATTCATATCTATTTTACTCATGCTAATGTCAACTCAATAGTTTCGTTTTCTAAAGTAAGTTCATTACAATGTTTGCCAGCACCGCCCCTATCAAAGACGACAAAAGTCGGTCTTTTTCTGAAATTAAGGGTATGTGCCAAATTCCTGCATGAAAATTAAAGTTTTGTTGTTCATGGGTTACAAAAACTTGTAAATTTGCACTAGAAACAGAATTACCTGCCACTTTTATTATCTTAGAGGTAACTTTTTAGAGGCGATAGCTAGGAGCAAACTCGAGATGTGTACCACCTGTTGAATTTGCATCACTGACATTGGCTACATCGGCAAAAAATAGCTATCATCCCACGTAAAGCCTGTTGCATTTGCAATAGTGAACGTTGCTTCATTGCCATCAGTGCTTCGTTTATTATGTCCTGTGCCATATAAGCCTGCTACTTTAAATGTACTAAAAGTAGCAGCTTGTGTGGTAGCCGAACTCAAACCAAGAAATAGAAAAGATGCAGCACTAATAACTGTGGTTATCATGTTCATTTATCTTCTCGGTTTTTGTTTTGTTGTAACTTTTTATTCCGTGATTATTTAGTTGTATAAAGTAAAGGTTACATTACTCTTTTGTTGTTTGACGTTGTTGATACCACAGTGCAATTAACTTCCGCTCTGAGTCGGTAATTTTGGTTAAGTTACCTATAGGCATAGCTTTAAGGACTACGGCTTGCTGATAAATTTGAGTAGCTTGCGCTTTAATTTGTTCAGGTGTGTCATAAATAAAGCCTTTAGGCGCAGCGGCAAAACCAGCTTGTGTAGGTTTGTCTGCATGACAAGATGAACAACGCTGTTTAATAATGGCTTGAACTTGAGAGAATTCTACTGGTGAGGCTGTTGAATCAGTGTTCGTCACGATTGACTTAGGCGCCATAGCCCAGATAACGACGACCATAATAACTACAGCAGTAACTAACGCTCCTGTTAGTGGTTTTCCTGGCGTGTGACGCGAAACAAAGAACACCCGTATTAAGGCACCTGCCATAGAAATACCCATTAATATTAACCAGTTATACTCATGGTTATAGGTCATGGCATAGTGGTTACTTATCATCACAAAGACAACAGGTAAGGTAAAGTAAGTGTTATGAACAGAACGCTGTTTGCCTGCTATTCCCGGGGCGGCGTCAACTTTCTCGCCTGCGATGAGCCTTTCGACCATTTTCTTTTGGCCAGGAATAATAACAAAGAATACGCTAGCTGCCATAATAGTACCTAACATGGCACCAAATGTCATAAAAGCGCCACGACCACTAAATATGTGTGTTAATGCATAAGCGGCGGCAGAGACAAGTGCAAAAATCACAACACCTAAAACTAAATCGTTTTTAGCTAAAGCAGATTTACATAAGAAATCGTAAATAATGTAGCCACCAAACATAAAGCCTAAGCTAATTGCAATGGCTGTGCTTTGCGATATATCAGCAACACTTGTATCAATAAGGTAAATATCAGCGCCATACCAGTAGACAATAGCCATCAAAAAGAAACCACTGATCCACGTTGTATATGCTTCCCATTTAGACCAATGAAGATTATCGTCTAAAGGTTGGTTTTTGGGACCCAACATGTATTTTTGCGAATGATAAAAACCACCACCGTGTACCGCCCATAACTCACCAAAAACACCATTTTGGGTGTCTGCAGGATTTTTAGGTGTATGTAATGAATTATCTAGCATAACAAAATAAAATGATGCGCCGATCCAAGCTATGCCGGTAATGATATGAAAACTTCGCACTAAAAAATTTAATACATCGAACAAATACGCTTCCAAATTTCTGACCCTTCTAAAGAATTTATATTGCATTTATAGCGCGGCTTAATTTGCCAACTTAACTATAGCTTAAGGCTTGTGTTGTGTAATTTACATTCATTACTAAACATCAACTTAGCATATGAAACAAAAACAACATTGTCAACAATCTTGTTTACAATTAACCATCAGTACAAACAAGTATTTTTGCCCATAAACTAAAGCCAAAAAATTCCAATGACTTTATGTTTTTAAAAATATAGGTGATTTTTCTACAGGAAGGGATTGAAATTATAAGAGTTATATCTATTGTTAGCGCTTCTCAACAAGCTGCATACCACAACCTTTTAATATGATATGTTTTATCGTTCTTTTAGCATCATCAAAGTCGCTATTGGTCAGCGGCCTATCTAAAGCAGCTTCAATCTCAACTGAAAAATTAGCATAATGTTGAGTTGCCCCCCAAATAGTAAGCTGATATTTGCTCATCTAACTTACCTTGCACTTGCCATGATTGAATGATGTTAGCTTTGTCAGTGATCCACTGTTTAAAATCTGTTTTCAAATATTGACTTAAATAAGGCGCGCCATGCAGTAACTCACTAGCAAAAATAATTGAAGGAGTAGGATTAGTTCTTGAATACTCTATTTTCGCATCTATGTAGCTTGCAATTGCTTTTGCTGGGTCATCATTGGGCTTTATATCAGCAAAAGCTTGATTCCATAAATTGATAATATTAGTTAACACCGCACCATAAAGCGCGAGTTTATTCGTGAAATAATAATGAATGTTACTTCTGGGTAACATTGCCGTTTCAGCAATACGCGCAATGGACGCACCATTAAAGCCATATTTCTTAAATTCTTGTTCAGCAGCTTTTATTATTTTATTTTTGTTTAATAACCTAGCTTTTTGTTGTGTATTGACTAAATCATCATCAGAAATTTTTATTATTGCCATATTTTAATCAAAGACCTAACCGTTAACGCATTAACGTTTTTTAAATATATCAACTAAATCGCTAGTAAATTCTTTTTCATCTAAATTTAAACGCGTCTCAATACTATGAATATGTTGATACATAAGTGCTGTAGCTTTTTCAACCTGACCTTTTTCCATTACGTCGATAAGCTCGAAGTGTTCAAAATGCGAGCATTTAGGCGCATCAGGGTTTTCATACAGTACAATCACTAAAGAGGTTTGCGGTATTAAGGTTGTCAGAATGCGCTCAAGCGTGGTGTTTTTTGATATCTTCGCCAGCATCAAATGGAAGTCGCCACCGAGTTGAATACCTTCAACCATATGTTCACGTTTGATATTATTTTCTTCTGATTTAACTATTTTTTTCAATAAGTCGAAGTCACTATGCGTTGCATGCTTAATGACATCTTTAACAATCTCTACTTCAATTAATTTTCGAGCTTCAAGAATATCTTTACCTTGTTTAACGGTCGGACTTGCGATAAATGCCCCTTTGTTCGGTTGAATTTCAATAATATGGTCTTGAGAAAGTCGCAGTAAAGCACTACGAATCGTTGTACGACCCACATTAAATATTTTTGATAAATTTTCTTCAGTCAGCCGAGTACCAGGGCGTAAACGAAACGATAATATTGCATCAAAAATTTCTTGGTATATTTCTTTATCGCTAATTTTTTTAATTTTTTCGTCAGACTTCAACTTAACTTTCATCACAATCCTAAATACAAATTGACCACTTGGTACTAATTCTCTTAGATTATAGTATATAGAGTTTTATGTTAACTAGTCATTGAACTTCATTACAATCAATAACCTTATCGTTTATTTTCTCATCATCACTCAAATTATACCGATACATATTTATATGTTCAGTATTCAGCTCGACTTAATTCATTTATTTATAGGTACTAATAAGTCAGGATATGGGCAGCTAGTTTGTAGAGAAGCCTCTGCGAGTAAGTTACCCGTAGCCATTAAAAGCTCACACCTGCACTTGGAAATAATGCTGAACAACGTGCCAAAGTAAGGTGGTTGAAAAAATATGCCGATTTTGAGATTGAGCCAGCTAAGTGTTGATCAATCGTATTTAATGCCTTTACTGAAGCTAACGTTAACAAAAGTGACTTTTTTCTTCAAATAGAGTTACTCAACGTTACTTTTTATCTCAGCACATTTATTATTAATATAAAGTGTGATTTGTGTTTCTAGCAGGTGAGTGTTTGAAAACTGCAATTGACGCTTTGTTTCTGAATCTAGAGAATCAAACGTTATATTGTCAATCATGGCATAATCGACCCGGTCACTTAAAACCATTTTTATACCTGTTTCAACAGACTCCATATAAAATATCTTAATGCCAGCATCAGTGAATGATTTAACAAACTGAGAATTATGGTTAGTTCTCAGTAAACCAATTAAATATGGCTTAAGCTCTTCGAGCATTGTCCAGGTAAATTCTGTTGGCTCTCTCTTTCTGATAAGAGAGATACTAATTAAATTTTCATCTAAAACGTAGGAAGAAAAATTAAGTGTACTACTTGGAGGATAAAAACTAGCACACCACTGATCAGCATTGATAACTCTATTTGCTCTTCCAGGAGGAAGAAAAACCGGTATCCAAGTCAATGAAGAGCCAATTTTACTCTTTCGTAATAAGGTAAACGCTAAGCCATCATCATCACGTTCTACTGTGGTAAAAGGCGGATATTCTATTGAAATCACCTCAATTGTCGTCTCTTGAGAAAAAGAGGAAGCACAAAAAAGTAAGGTTAATAACAAATATATTTTCATTGCTAAAGAGTCGCCTAATAATATGATTAAAAAATTTAGAGTCACTGTCACTATTATTTATTATGGTCATATTTTTATATATAACCATTCAATAAGTAGATTATTTAATATCAATAAACGATATAACATCCTATAGCGCTGAATATCAAAGGGACAGTCTCATGTTAAGCAATCAAAATTTAAACTAAAGATCCCTAAATAGTTAACCTTCATTATGAGCATTTTTTTGATGAGTTAATCGAGTAACCTGTTAACGCTAACTAATGTTACATTATAGACTTGAGGTTTTACATTCTTGAACTCAGCTGTGGCTGAGTGAGACTGATAAACTTAGCACCCTAATCCCTATTTAGGGTTTAGGGTGACGATGAGAACTAAACGCTAGCCATTAGAAGCCCCTAATAGCTCATTTAAGATCACCAAAGCACCCGTTCTTCGAATCAGGGGACAGCTAAAACTACCGGTATCCCCTCTAAAAACACTTAATACAATATGGTCAATCCAACAAATCGTTATACTAATATAGTATGCTTTTAACCGCCAAATTTAAAACGTAAACCAGCATTAACAGTAAAGCCATCGTTTCTTGACCAAATGTTGGTTGTCCATCGACCGCTAGGTGCTTGTTCGGGTAATACTAAAGAGTCATCCTTTGTTTGTCGCACATTTAACAAGTTTTCAGCATTAACGAAAAAGCTTACTTGTCCGATGGTAATTTGACCCAGCAGCCCTAAGTGCCAATAAGGGCTGCTTCGCTCTCGATATGGGTTGTTTTCAAGTTGTTGTGTACCCGTATAGTAAGCTTCAAATCCTACCATATGACTACCATGTTCTTCCCACATTACAACAAGACCAGCCGAATGTTTAGGGGTTAACGCTAAGGGTACTCGGCCAAATTGCGGATCTCTTTCTTTAGTGGCGTCTATGTATAAATAGCTACCGGTAAATTTAATATCTTGCCAGCGATAGCGTAGTAATAATTCAGCACCGTTAATGTTACTTTCGCCAGCAGCATTGACGATAAGAACTTGCTTTCTTGAAGCATCATCACTATTAATCACAGCTAACTCAGTAACGTTATCAATATCTGACGCAAATAATGTTAGGCTAGTTTCTACACTGCCCAGCACATAGCTAAAATCTATAGATGCGGTAGATGCTCGCTCCTCATCAAGACTCTCTAGCGGCGCAAGTCGAGATAAACCGGCTTCATCAATATCTTCAATAAAAGGACTTGGTGCGAAAAAACCTTGCCCATATGCCCCTCTAACCGACCAGCTTTCTTGGTTGTATAATAATGAAATTCGCGGGCTTACTTGTGTTCCGTATTCATTATGCCAATCAGCACGTGCACTAAGCGACATAGAAATATCATCACTGACTTCATAATCTAGTTGCGAAAATAGTCCCGGCACTTGATAGGAATAATTAAATTCAGAAAAGGTATCAGATTCGAACTTTTCAGACTGTAGTGCTAAGCCAACTAGCCATGCCGCTTTATCAGAATACCCTGACAAACTCGACTCAATCAGGCTGCTTGTATGGCTGTCATCCTCTTGAACAGGACCAAATTCATGCTCGTGGTCTTGTTTCATTGCCGAGCCACGGACATTAATAGTCATCACCTGCCCCAATGGGCGGTCATATATGAAACCAACATCGGTTCTAAGCGTACCCTGTGTTTGAGGAAAACTATTACCATCAGGTAAAGTAGCGTCACCTAAAGTACCACCATCTCTTTGTTCTTTCATTGCACCCAAGGTAACGTAAAGGTTTGCACCATTATCTTGCTGCCAATAGAAACGAGGTCGGACACTGTGCCTTTCGTAGCCAGCCAAATCAATCCAGCCATCGTTATCTAAGTCTTGCTCTTCTTGATGATGAACTCCAGCAGTAATCGATGCACTTAAAGCGCTAGTTAAAGGAGCGGCAAAGTATGAAGTGATATCTTGACCATTTTTAGACGTAGCATTAAGTAACACTTCGCCCTCATAAACATCTGAAGGTGTGCGTGAAATTAGATTGATCACCCCTCCAAGTGCTGAACCACCATAAAGAGAAGAAGCAGATCCTTTAATTATTTCAACATTTGCAAGGTCTGTAGGTGGAATTTGTAACAGGCCAATTGAAGCGGTTTGACCACCGTATAAGGGTAAACCGTCACTTAAGAGCTGTGTGTAACGACCATACATTCCTTGCAGTCGAATGTTGGAACTTCCTAACGCAGGCGAGGTGGTTTGCACTCTAACGCCACCCGTTTCAGCCACTAACATAGAGATGTTCCCTGGACGCATTAGCGCTTTTTCTTGTATTTCTTCTCCATTAATAATTTCGGTTCGTGTTGCCGATTCAGTAACGATACGACCTAAACGAGAAGCGCTTACTTGAATTTTTTCAATTTTGTTATCGTTATGTTCATGGTGTTCTTTGTTGTGTTCATCTTCATTGTTATTTTCATTCGCGTAAGAAAACGCAGGAATTAACAGCATGGCTACTGCCGTTTTTAATGATATTTTAAACATTTTTACCTCAGGTATTACTTGATAATAATTCAGCACAAGGGCGCTAATTAACTTGAAAAGTGATGAGTTGTACAATCTTTGTTATTCTAAGTTTTTATGAGGTAAAAATAGGAGGCCGATAGAGCAAGGGATAAATAGATTTAAGCTGCTCAAATTGTTGCATATAAAAAGCTTCAGCTAAGATAGTTATTTTAGCTGAGTGAACGACAGTATTAAAAAATACAGTTGATGAACATGCATTAACAATACAAGTACAATTAACATCGCAACATTCGATACCACAGCAGTCTTTTGGGTTAGCTTTACTAGCTGTACTTAAACCGTAATGTTTTACTTGTTCGCTGGTATCAAAAGAAAGAGAGTTTTCACAAGACATAGCAGTATTAAAGCTTATTGCTTGCCCAACGAAGGCAACAAGCATCATTGCTATAATAAACATTCTTAACACTGCTTTAAACATAAAAACCCTTAAAAACCATACGCAGAGTATTATAAGAGTTTATTCGTGATATGTGAACAATCATAGGCAACTTCGTGCGAGTTATCTATTAAGTCGGTACTATAAACTGTTTAAGCGATTATTAATTATAATGCCTTGCTGGCAGTTATTGGTGGGCTTGGATTAGGTGAAACATCTATTCTTTGCCTGTTGATATCTACCTTTGAGAGCGGTTTTAATAAACATTGATTTTAATTACCCGTATTATTTTGTACTGACAAATTAAACGTTTTTACATCACAGTTACTGAGGGCATCACAACCTCTTATAATAAACCTTAAGCTTGATAGGTCATTATCTTGAAAAGACTCGCTTCCTACAGATTTGTTTCCAAAAGAGCAAGATAAGCTGTTGTCATCAATTACACATTGAACTTCACCTGTTGCGTTTGGGCAGAGTGAGAAAGAAGCGCTACCACATTTAAGCCCGGCTATTTTATTATCGTCAGAATATACGTCGCCATTAATCGATAAGTATAAATCTATTCTGTAGGCTGCAGAAGTCGGTGATACCCACTGAACTTCAAAGCGAGTACCTTCTGTAACAGTAACCTGCTCTCCTTCATAATAATCTCTTGAATCAAAGCGAATATTTTGTAAGGTGAAGCCTTCCTCAACCGGTGGCAATATATTAATCTCTGGTGTTTTTTTATCAGCACCGCCGCCACAAGCGCTAAGCACGATTAAAGTAGTGGTTAATATAGTTAATAAAAGATGTTTCATCGATGTCCTTTTTATTACGTTAAATGTATTCCATACTTGACAGCTCAGTAGTCAAAGAAGACATTAAGCTTTTCAGTTCATTACGTCAATAACAGGCACTAAAGTCATGTTAATATAATTGAGTGACGGATGACGTTATTGCCAATCATAGGAAATTATTTTTAGCTAAAAAGCTCTCCTGCAAGCTTATTACTGCCGTCGGTATTTCACCTATTTATACACAAGAATACTACATTGTCGTCACTAGCCTCTAAAGCATTGAGGATTACCATCAAACTTCAAATCAATAAAATCGCTCATTTAAATCAAATAGAATGCTCAATTAGTAGACATCCGCTTGAGCTAAAATACCTTTGTTTATAAGTTGAGTAAGAACATAGTTACACTTTATTTTTAAGTGTTCTCTAAGCAGGCGAACTGCCGGAGTAATGGTCTGTCTACTTGGGCAAATAATCCATAATTCTGTTGGCTTAGGGACAAAGCCTGTTAATAGTGTCACAAGTTGGTTACTCAGCAAGTCATATGACATATCTAAACTAGATTTTACAGCTATTCCCTTACCACTTACACACCAACGCCTGACTAGGTCAGCATCGTTTGAAACGCGATTACTTTTCATTTTGACTTTAATAAACTCACTTTTATAAGAGAATTCCCATACATCATGAACAATGTCATGTAACTTATATAGAAGACCGTTATGTGTGGTCAAATCATTAGGATGCTTGGGTATACCATGCGCTTCTAGGTACTGAGGTGTTGCACAAATAACTCGTGGTACATTACAGATTTTAAAACCGTAAAGGTTGGCATCATTTGGTGAACCATAGCGCAAGGCAATATCAACGGGATCCCTATAGAAATCAATATTACTATCACTGACATGTAATTTAACACTGATCCCTATGTGCTCTTCCATAAATTCATCAAGCCAAGGTAATACTAAATTCCGACCTAAATCTGAGGGGATAGAAATTCTTAATTCACCATCAATAATGTCTAAATCATCTTTAACATTTTGCTTAGCTACGTCAAGCATTTGCAATGCTTGCTGACAATTTGGAATATACCTTTCACCTGCAACAGAGAGCCTTAAGCTTCGAGTCGTTCGTATAAACAGATCAACGCCAAGGGCACGTTCAACCCTTTTTATTGCTGCACTAGCTGTTGCTGTATGCATGTCTAAACTCTCTGCCGCTGCAGTAATACTGCGAAATTCGGCAACTTTTAAGATTACATTAAGATCTTCTAATAGCATGATTGTCAAAAATAATTTGATAAAGATTCTATCATTATGCTGTTTCTATTTGAGCGATCAAGTCATATCATTATAATCACCATAAAAATTAACGTTAACTCCCCGTAATTAACAATTTTAAAGCTTTGGAGAAAAACCATGAAAGCAGTTGGCTACATACAATCATTACCGATCAGTAATCCTAAATCATTAATAGACATCGAGCTATCGCAACCTACAGCTTCAGGACATGACTTATTAGTACAGGTTATGTCTATCGCTGTTAACCCTGTAGATTACAAAATCCGTCAAAATGTTGCAGCAGAGAACGATGAATACAAAGTGCTTGGTTGGGACGCTGTTGGTGAAGTCGTGGCCATAGGTGAGTCAGTGAGTCACTTTAAACCTGGGGATAAAGTCTTTTATGCCGGAGATTTAAATCGCCAAGGAAGTAACGCCGAATATCAATTAGTTGATGAGCGCATCGTCGGTCATAAGCCAAAAAGTTTATCCGATGGCGAAGCCGCTGCATTACCATTAACCGCGATTACTGCTTGGGAATTATTGTTTGAACGCTTATTAATCAAACAACAACATCCTGAGATAAAGAAAAAATCAAACGATATAATTTTAATTGTTGGCGCGGCGGGAGGTGTCGGTTCGATTTTAGTTCAGTTAGCAAGTGCACTAACAGGCGCAACTGTCATTGCTACGGCGTCACGTGATAGTTCTGCAAAATGGGTAAAAAAACTGGGGGCAGATTATGTTATCGATCACTCCAAATCACTAGTAGAACAAATTGAACAATTAGCTATAGGGCAAGTAACACACGTTGCTAGTTTAACGCATACTGACTCCTATTTAGATAGCTTTGTTGAACTGTTAGCTCCAATGGGAAAGATAGCCTTAATTGACGATCCTAAGTCGCTTGATATCAGTAAACTTAAATTTAAAAGTTTATCCCTGCACTGGGAGTTTATGTTTACACGTTCAATGTTCAAAACAACAGATATCAATGAGCAACATCGCTTACTTAACAAAATTGCAGACTTGATTGACCAAGGATATATCCAAACTACGGTCGGTAAAAACTTAGGAACCATTAACGCTAAAAACCTAAGAGCGGCCCATAAAATACTTGAATCAGGACAATCGATTGGAAAAATTGTTTTAGAAGGTTTTTAAAAGCAGTCCTAGAAATGTAAGAGACTCTTTAAGACGATTAAGTATAATTATTAATAACTTAATAATAGGTATAAAAATGAAAAAATTACTTTCAGTAATAGCTTATAGCATAGCATTACTCACTACAGCGACGACATTAGCCAATAACAGTGAGCTTCACACAGTCGCTACATTCGATGCACAACATCCACCGGGTAACATTGCTATTACGCCATCGGGAAGAAAGTTTTTGTCGATACATGGATTTTATGGACAAAAGCAAAAGATCATGGAGCTTATGCCAGACGGCACCACAAAACCTTATCCTAATGAAGAATGGGCATATGCTTACAATAATGGTAAAGGTTTTTACGGTGTTCTGGGTATTAATGTATCAGCCGAGGGTGTGTTATGGATGCTAGATACGTCGGGTCCTGATCATGCGGGGCGATTAGTGGGTTGGGATACTAAAAGTGAGCAGCTTGATAAAATTATTTATTTAGCAAAGCCAACGATTACAGACACGTCGTTTCTAAACGACTTAGCCGTTGATAACAAAAATGGCTATATCTATATTGCTGACACAGCACAAGGTAGTCAAGCCGCAATTATTGCTGTTAACCTTAAAACAGGTGCCGCACGAAGAATACTGCAAGACAGCCATTATACTCGTGCTGAAAACATCGACATAGTTATTGACGGTCGCACAATGAAAATTGGCGGGCAAGCTGCGCGTTTGGGTGTAAACCCAATCACTCTTGAGCCCAATGAAGACTGGTTATACTTTGGCTCCATGTCGGGCACATCGGTATATCGTGTTGCCACAAGCGCAATTATAAATGAAAGTCTATCAAGTAAAGAGCTAGAGGAAAAAGTACAGCACTACGGTACTAAGCCTATTTCTGATGGTATTATTGTCGATGGTGGCGGCAATATATATGTCACCGATATTACTAACGGCGCTATTGGTGTGGTTAAACCTAGTGGCGATTACCAAGTGTTATTTAAAGATGAACGTCTTGTGTGGCCTGATGGTTTTAGTTACGGAGACGATGATAAAATTTACGTTACCGTTAATAAACTTCACCGTTCGCCAATACTCAACAATGGTAAAGATGACAGCCAAGGGCAATATAGTGTGCTTTCTTTTAAGCCACTTGTTAAAGGTAAAGTAGGTCGTTAGTGCCCCACCACCCTTGACTTATCAATACTAAAAGTCTTTTGGCCGCTTTTAACCATTAAAAATATTAAGGTAATTATCAATACGACCGTCTATTTTATTAATGAAGCAGACGTTCTATCCTAATATCGCGGCTCATAATATGAACCATGATATTAGAGCTTTAATGGTCAATATTCATTGATAATTAAACGGTTCTCAACCTCAGAGATAACAATAAAATAGTATTGCGCAACGCTCAAGTAATCATTAAGAAATTTGCTTAACGGCTAATTCAGGTGGTACCAAAGGCGCAATATCATTAACATAAAAAGTATCGCTAGAGGCTTGATTCCACCATGTTAACCACATCCCAGTAATATTTTCTTGCGTTAACTGACTCTCAGTCAGTTCAGGTACTGTGTGGGTATTAGATTCTAACATGCCGTTTGGTGTTCTACGTTTTATCATGTTGTAAGTTAACTGCGAGACATCATCTAGTCCCATGCTTCCCAATAATTCAAAGAAGCTATTTAGGGTGTGATGATGAAATGAGGTTACACGTTTGCCTTTTACTTCTATATCGATGGCTTTAGAGCGATTTTTATCTTGTGTGGCGACCCCCGTTGGGCACATATTGGTGTCACATTGCCTAGATTGAATACAGCCCAATGACATCATAAATGTTCGGGCCGCGTTAACAATATCAGCACCAAAGGCAACCTTATTAAGCATGTCAAAACCCGAAGCTGTTTTACCTGCTGAAATCACCCGTATCTGTTTACGTATTCCTAATCCAACAAGTGCCTGATGAACAAAATAGGTTCCTTCCAAGCAGGTCATACCAAGTCTGTTACTAAATTCCACGGGGGCAGCGCCTGTGCCCCCTTCTGCGCCATCAACCGTAATAAAATCAAGGTATATGTTACTTTCCAACATGGCTTTGCCAAGACATAAAAATTCAGCCGGGTTACCAACACAAAGTTTGATACCAATGGGCTTGCCACCACTTAACTCTCTAAGTTGGCTAACAAATGACAATAATTCAAATGGGCTATTGCATTCAGGGTTAATCGCCGGAGAAACACAATCTTCTTCTTTACTAACACCTCTGATTTGCGCGATTTCATCTGTTATCTTAGCTTTAGGAAGTACGCCACCATGACCAGGCTTAGCACCCTGCGACAACTTTATTTCAATCATTTTTACTTGTGCTAATTGAGCCGTTTTAGCAAACATCACAGGATTGAAACGGCCATCTTCATTTCGACAGCCAAAAAGCCCCGTACCTATTTGCCAAACCAAGTCTCCACCATGCTTTAAATGATAAGGGCTAACACCACCTTCTCCAGTATTATGATAAAAGCCACCTGCACCTGCGCCTAGATTCATCGCTTCAATAGCTTCTGCACTTAAAGAGCCATAACTCATTGCTGATATATTTAATCTTGACGCTTTATAGGGTTTTGAACATTGTCGCCCGCCAACGGTAACGTGCTTAGATTCATCCTTTATTGTTTTTGGTGCTAGCGAGTGCCATATACTTTGATAGTTAGTTTGCATTAAATCTCGTTGAGTGCCAAAGGGTATGGTGTCTGTTACCGACTTTGCACGTCGATAAACCAGATCTCTTTGTTCGCGATTAAAAGGCATTTCTTCGGTGTTATTTGCAATAAAATACTGTTGAACTTCTGTTCGTATTGATTCAAAGAAGTAACGAAAATAAGCAAGAACAGGATACAGTCTATTTAAGGTATGTTTACTTAGGGTAAGATCATATGCACCTATTATTGAATAGGTCAGGGTAAAAAACACCAAAAAACCAGGGAACCAACCACCAATGGTATAAAGTAAGATAAAGCTACTGATGTTACCTAGGGTTAAAACTTGCCAGTAAAATTTTTGAGCTGAAGTCATTTTTTAAATATCCTACTATATTTCTAATCTGCTTATTTAACCCCATTGATCAATGGGATAATATTATTTTTTTGATGCATGGCGGTAATAAATAGGTGTAAAGCCTATAGAGACTGAAAATCTTTATCAATCATCTTCACCACCCACCAGTTAATGTAATTTCAGGTTAGGCCTTAACGCTCTATTAACCCTACCAACAAGGACAATGAGTAAGGTATTAAGCACACCAAAAAGTGTCACTTGGTGCATGCGGTATAACCCAATATAAACCAGTCTTGCCAACTTACCTTCGATGAACATACTGCGTTGATTAATATTTCCCATTAGGCTGCCTACTGCCGTATAAGATGATAATGACACCAAGGAACCATAATCGATATATTCATAAGCGACTAAGGGCTTCAATGCTAATTTAGCAATAATATTGGTAAAGACAGTCGATGCCATTTGATGTGCTGCTTGCGCCCTAGGGGGAACTTTTATCCCTTTTAATGTCGTGCATGAAGCGCAGTCGCCAAGGGCAAATATATCGGTGTCTAAGGGAGTTTGCAGGAATGGATTAACCAGTAATTGATTGTTCTTTGCGCTTTCCAAACCGCCAATAGCTTGCATAAAATCAGGTCCCTTTATGCCCGCCGCCCAAACAGTAATGCTGCTAGCGATTTCACGGCCATCTTTTGTTATTACACTGTTGGGCGTAACTTCAGTAACCGCGGTGTTAGTATTTACAGTGATACCAAGCGCCTCTAGTTCTTGTTGTGCACTTTGCGCTATACGTTCAGGAAGTGCAGCAAGGATCCGAGGCCCTGCTTCTACAATGTGAATATCTAGACTCTTTTTTGATAAATGGTCATATCCATAATTTTTCAGTAATTCAGAGGTTTTTACTATTTCTGCAGCAAGCTCTACGCCTGTAGCACCACCACCAATAATGGCAATATTGAGACTGCTGCGCGTATCGTCCCCTTTAAGTCGTAAAAAAGCATTGAGTAACTCAGTATGGAATCGCTCTGCATTTTCACAAGTATCAAGAAATGTACAGTACTGCTTTGCGCCCAATGTATTGAAGTCATTCGTTACAGACCCTAACGCAAATACCAATAATGAGTATTTAACCTGGCGAGCAGGAAATATTAAAGCACCATCTTGATCATTTAATTGTTTTAAAAGTACATGCTTCGATTCTCGGTTGAGTCCATCAACTACACCTAGCTGAAACAAAAAACCATTACGCGCACCATGGGATAAATAGTCAACACAATCTATATCAGCGTCAAGTGAGCCTGAAGCGACTTCATGTAAAAGTGGTTTCCAAACATGTTTTCTATTTTGGTCGATTAAAATAATTTTTTGTTTGGTTTTTCGAAAATACTTGCCGAGTTTAGTGGCAAGCTCTAAACCTCCTGCACCGCCACCGATTATAACAATGGGGTCGGAAGAAATGGTCGGTTTTCGCCACCAAGGCCTGATTAACATTTTATTCGCTGATCCTTAAACTATAATGAGCCAACACCATTAAAAGCTAGCGTTATTTGTATTACATATCCCCTACCTTAATCTATGCTTAAGGGAGCGGGATATATAATAAACTATCATGCTATCTTTATGAATGCACTAAGGATAAAGCGTGTCTTCCTGGTTTAAACGTTTAGGTCCATTTCTTGGTGTTGTGTTCTTTCTTATGGCTGCGACACGAGTCTATTTTAAATTAGAACATTTTAAATATGCAGACTCTCTTTCAGCCTTGAGTAGTACATCTAGTTGGGTTTTCGGCCTGGGTGTTATACTTACTTTGCTAAATTATCTGATCTGCAGCCTTATTAATACTAAGTTAATCCTAAATATTACTAACGACTTCATTACCAATAGAAGTCGTTAGTATCTAGGCTAAAATTTACAAATCTTTTATCTTGTTAAGATAGTTTTTATAGTTAGACTTTTTATCTTCGAATAATTTCAGTAAATCTAAAGTAACAAAAATACCATGCTGTTGCTCGCTGTTAGTCGTTAAACCAAAAGAATAAGTATTGTTTATGTGAAACATAACCCCGTGAGATACCGACTTAACTGAAACTCTATCGGCATAGGTAGAGACGACTGAAAGTCCCAAAGGTATCTTTAACTGCCAATAATTAATCCCCGCCCATTCTATAGCAAGTGCTTCTTTCATCTGTTCGCCATGTTCAGCATCGACACTGTAATGCATAATAATAGAAGGATGTAAGGCAAAGTACTGTTTATTGGGGGGTGGAACTAAACGGTTTTCTTTTAATTTATCTTGGTAATACCAAGTATTAATGGCTAAATCTATAAAAGTTTGCGAACGCGAATTTTCAAAATAATTTGACCATGCAGTGTTCTTTAAAGCTATATTTATACCTGCTTTTGAATTGGCATATTTATAAGAAGATTCAAAAGGAGCAACAATTGCCTTATGCAAATTATCAAAGAGGATCTTACAGTTTTTTAGGCCATACCCCTTACAGTCAGCATTATCTAAAACTGCAATTTCATCATTGTTATACTTTAGATGATATTTTCCTGTCTTAGTGCTTTTTGAGGCATTAATATTTTTAGGGTACGACAATGTGATTAACGATTGATAAGCATTGTTGATGATAAAATCGCTGTCGACACCCATTTTTTCTAGCGGTTTAACATGCAAGGAAAGTTTTTCCTTCCAATTAATAAACCAAGCATTCATCGCTTGATCGACTTCTGAGCCATCAAGAAGTTTATTACATATTTTCAGAGAAATATCATCAACACCCTCATACATATTAATAAAAACCTTCCCTTTTGTAGCGTCGTGTTTTTGACAAATAAGCTCTTCAGAAAAAGAAGATAAAGATATCAAGGCAAGTAAAATAGCCGCCAATAAATATTTCATTGTTTATCCTCCTTGAAATATCTAATAAAACCGGTGATAGCTGCCACTAATCCCTTAATGTCAGCAGTAAAGCCGCCTGTTTGTTGATAATTTTTAATTTTATTTAGCTCTCCTTGATAATGTTTAAATGCCTTATTAGCTTGTGTTTGCTCAGTAGAGCTGGGGTCGAAGTCATCTAAAAATGCATAAAGTAAAGGATAAGATACTTTTGGATCTTCAATGTACCCTTTAATTGAATGGGTATTCTTGCGACTAAATTCTTTAGTAACAATTTTTCGATATGCATTATCAAACGCTGATTCACTTATCCAACTACCATTATTTTTAGGATCGAAGCGTCTAAATAAATCAAAAGCAATAGGGTCGCACTCATGATAGATATTATAAAATTCATTCATTATTCCGCCAACACCAGGTTTAACAATAGATTGATAAGGTGAAGTTAAACCAGAAGCCCACGTGACTAAATCGCTAACATTAGCGAAACTCCAATAGGTAGATATTTGCGGTTGACCGAGCGGTTTTTCATCAGGAAAGAGTTTATTTAATGAGTCATGCATTACTGACGTGCCAAGAGAATGCGTTAAAAAATGATAAGTCGTACCTGCACTGTGTTGGCCAAATATACTCACTAACTCTTTGATAACAAAGCCCCTAACGCTTTCACCAAATATAGACAAATATAGGATAACATCTAAGGCATGAGTATTTTCAAAGGTATCACTCCCCAGATTGGCATCAATACCTATCAATTTATTCATTAAGTCAGGCGTATCAACACCCGCCAGCTGAGTTTTAATGAAGTGTTCAACTGTTTTACTGCTGCTTGAAATTTCCTTACGGATCTTCTCAAATAGATGGTCATAACTAATACTATGAATGATCAATTCATTTTCAATTTTTAGTTTTTTATAACTTGGATACCTTTCCAACGCATTGTTAATTGACTCAACAACGTCTTCTTTAAAAGAGTCAGAGGTGTGCATTCCAATGCCATGCATTAAAATTAAGACGGGTTTATCGCTCATTTTTTTCTCCAAATATCGACGTCAATGTTAAATTAAATAGACTTTACGAACGTGAAGATTCAGCCGAGTAAAAAAGGAAAGGCGCTATCCTAGCTAAGTCAAATTGAATCCATTTAAGTTCAATAACCAACTATAGGTGCAGCCTATAAATTAAACAACAATAGAGCGCCATTAGTTTATGTTATATAGATTTTCATAATGAACATAACCTTATTCGCTAACTTATTATTGATTTGCTGAAATTTAAAATATCATTATTTTGCGGTGAGTAATTCGCCATGCTCACTGATAAGCAGTTGACATGGCTTTTACTTAAACGATTATTTGATAGGTAAAGCGCCTGATAAATTTTATTCAGGGGTAGCGCTATTAGTGGGGTTTTTCACATGTATATCTAACCATTGATATTGTTCCCACAGCATATAGAGCAACGACTCTCTAGCTCGATAACTGTGTTGCTCATGTGGTAGCATCACCAAACGAGCATTACCGCCAAGTCCTTTTAGCGCAGCAAACATTCGTTCTGATTGCATTGGAAAAGTACCTGAATTTGGATCTTCTTTACCGTGGAGCATCAACATTGGCTCATTAATTTTTTCTGCATGAAAGAACGGTGACATCGATGCATAGGCTGGCTGACCTTCCCAAAAACTACGCTCTTCTCCTTGAAAGCCGAAGAGCTCGGTGGGTATTTCACTTACAAAACATCTATGCTCGCAATAATTACTTTATAATTAGGCCAGAAACATCCGATAGCACTTCAACTTAATCTTGCTTAGGTTACAATCTAGCAAGACATAAAATCCAATCAATTCGTCCTAAGGAAATTCATGAATCAGTTACTACGTGCCGACGATAAAGGTACATCACTTTTTATCATCAACAAAAATAACTATAACGACTGGTTAAGCGAGCAAACTCAGCAAAACCAAGCATGGTTAGCCAATACTAATTATAAAGCTGAAGGTTTAGCGTTATTACCTAATACTCAAGGGGAGTTGTCGCTAGCAGTATTTGTTGTTGAAGATGCCAATCATTTCTTTGCCTGTGGCGAATTAATTAAGCAACTTCCTCCTGGTCAGTATTTGTTACATGCGAAAGATGATCAGCAACAAGCCATCTGTTTTTCATGGCTAATGGGCGCCTATAAATTTGATCGTTATGTAACAAAAAACAAAAATAATGCCCCGCTTCCCTGCTTAGCCGTTAATAATCAAACCATAGTCGACAGTGCCATTAAATATGCCGAGGCAACGACTTTAGTCCGTGACTTAGTCAATACGCCAGCAGCTGATATGATGCCAATAGATCTTGGTGACTGCGCGCAAAACTTGGCTAATAGGTATCACGGCCAAGTTCAGCAAATTATTGGTGATGAACTTGTCGAACAAAATTACCCAACCATACATGCCGTTGGTCGAGCGAGTGCCCATGCACCTCGTTTAATTGACTTAACTTGGGGTAATAGCCATCACCCAAAAGTAACGTTAGTGGGTAAAGGCGTTTGCTTTGACAGTGGAGGTCTCGACTTAAAACCGGCTGCTGGTATGCGTAATATGAAAAAAGATATGGGCGGATCTGCGCATGTCCTCGGATTAGCTCAGTTAATTATGTCGCATAACCTACCAATTAATCTACGAGTACTCATTCCTGCGGTAGAAAATGCCGTGTCGAGCAATGCCATAAGACCTGGTGATGTTATTACTACACGCGCAGGTATTACCGTTGAAATTCACAACACTGATGCAGAAGGTCGCTTAGTATTGTGTGATGCTCTAACAGAAGCTGACACCGAACAGCCTGATTTAATTATTGATTTTGCAACCCTAACTGGCGCAATGCGTGTTGCTTTAGGCACAGAATTACCAGGATTTTTCTCAACAAGCGATGAAGTTGCTGCAGGTATTACCCAAGCGGGCAGCAAAATTAGCGATCCGGTCTGGCGTATGCCGCTTTATAGCCCATACGGTGATTTACTGAAAAGCTCGATTGCTGATATGACCAATTGCGCCGCAATACCCTTTGGTGGTGCAATTACCGCGGCATTATATCTACAAGAGTTTGTTAAAAAAGAGACTGATTGGGTTCACTTTGACGTGATGGCATTTAATATCAGAGCTTTACCAGGGCGCCCCCTTGGCGGTGAAGCTTTTGGTATTCGCGCCGTATTTGATTACTTACAAGCTAAGTATAAATAAGCAATTAAAACCACATCGCCATAAAAGTTAATAACTGCGGTGCTTTTGCGCCGCATTTATTCATAAATGTCTGTCGCTACCAAAGCTAGTTTTTATTGATACTTTCCCCATCTTTCTGTCGGTACCTCACTTAACAACACCTTGCTTTATCACGAGCTGAGTACCTCACTCAACAATCAAAAAAAAAGCCATAATATTCAAAATAACACTTGATCTAAATCAACAAAGGTTTAAACTTTCAGAAATTACTGAAAGTTCAGAAGACTTAATTATGATTATGACAGCTAAAATTGAATCGTTCGTTATGCACTGTGGTGAAATGGGCAGTCGCTGGGGCTTTAACCGCACCGTAGGTCAAATGTATGGTTTATTAATTATTCACAATGATTCACTCACTGCGCTACAAATATCAGAAGCCCTCAACATTTCTCGCGGTAATGTCAGTATGGGTATTAAAGAATTACAGTCTTGGCGCTTAGTTCAAGTACAACATAAACCCAAAGATCGCAAAGAATATTACTCACCGGCTGGGTCTATTTGGGAAATGGCAATACGTGTCTTTGAAGAACGTCGCAAACGTGAGGTTGACCCTACCCTGTCACTATTACGCGATAACCTTTTAGATGAACCCGCTAACCCTCAAGAACAATATGCACAGCAAAAAATGCATGAGATGCATGACCTACTTGAAACGATTACCCATTGGGCGGCAGAACTACAAAGCATGAGCCCAGAAAAACTTAATACATTAATGAAACTTGGTGCCGGTGTCAGTAAAGTTATTGATATAAAAGATAAACTTTTAAATAAAAACTAAATTGTCACTTTGACTTTTTTAAAGCTAGCACATTAATGTTATAAAAAATTGTCACTTTAAACGTTAAACCCGTTGATGATACTCGTGTTTTCTAGGGTTTATGGAGTAAATCATGTTAGAAACCTTAATGCTTTCACGCATCCAGTTTGCCGCTAATATTAGCTTTCATATCCTGTTTCCAACAATAACCATCGCACTGAGCTGGTTTTTGTTTTATTTCAAATTACGCTTTGACCAAACCAATGATCCTATCTGGATGCGGGCCTACCGTTTTTGGGTCAAAATTTTTGCCCTTACCTTCGCAATAGGTGTGGTTACCGGTATTACTATGTCGTTTCAATTTGGCACTAACTGGCCAAAATTTATGGAAACAGTCGGTAATATAGCGGGACCATTATTGGGTTATGAAGTACTCACTGCTTTCTTTCTAGAGGCTGGTTTTTTAGGCATTATGTTATTTGGTATGAATCGAGTTTCGGCTCGAGTGCATACATTATCAACGTTAATAGTCGCTTTTGGTACCAGTTTATCGTCATTTTGGATCCTAGCACTTAACTCTTGGATGCAAACGCCTCAAGGTCATGAGATGCGTGATGGTGTCGCATTCCCCGTTGACTGGTTTGCTATTATTTTCAACCCATCATTCCCTTACAAATTGTCTCATATGCTGGTTGCCTCTGGTTTAACGGCAGCATTTTTAGTTGCGGGTATAAGTGCCTATCGCCTACTCAAGGGTGATAACAAAAAAGCGCCACAATTAACGCTAAAAATAGCGTTAACAGTCGCGGCGGTGCTGGCACCAGTACAGATATTATTAGGTGATATGCATGGGTTAAATACCTTAGAACATCAACCACAAAAAATTGCTGCCATGGAAGGTATTTGGCATACCGAAAAAGGAGCACCACTGTTGTTATTTGCACTTCCTGATGAAGAGCAAAAAACCAATCATTTTGAAATAGCCATTCCTAAAATGGCCAGCTTTATTTTGACACACGACTTTGATGGCGAAATAAAGGGGCTAAACGAATTTGAAGGTAACCATCCCCCTGTTGCGCCGGTGTTCTTTGCTTTTAGAATCATGGTGGCTTTAGGTCTCTTCATGTTTATTGTCGCTTGGTTTAGTCGTTTTCAATTGTGGCGTAAAAAACAATTGCCCCCTTGGCTATTAAAAGTGCTGGTTGCGATGAGCTTCTCGGGTTGGATCGCCACATTAGCGGGCTGGTATGTCACTGAGATTGGCCGACAACCTTGGCTAGTGACAGGGATTTTAACGGTAAAAGATGCAGCGACAGATATAGCACCAGCAAATGTAGGAATTACACTTACACTTTATTTGACTTTATATGTTGTCATTATGGTGGCCTACCTACACACCCTATTTACGATGGCAGGACGAGCGATTGAACTTGAAGAATTCAGTATCGATGAACAAGTAAAACCTGTTATTCACACACCTAGTAAATCAATCGAGGGATAAGTTATGTTTGAAGAAAATACCTTAGCGCTAATTTTTGTCTCATTAATGGGTCTTTCAATCTTACTTTATGCCATTTTAGATGGCTATGATTTAGGTGTTGGCATTATGCTACCGCTCGATCAAACAGATAATGCAGATACGATGATAGCTTCAATAGGCCCTTTTTGGGACGCTAACGAAACTTGGCTAGTCTTAGCGATTGGTTTATTGTTGATAGCCTTTCCTGCGGCGCACAGTTATATATTTAAAGAGCTCTATTTACCCACCGCGGTATTATTAATTAGTTTAGTGCTTCGTGGTGTAGCTTTTGATTTTCGTGCTAAGGCGGCCTTTGGTCATAAGCCTACGTGGAATAAAGTCTTTAAAATAGGCTCGTTACTCGCTGCTTTAAGCCAAGGTTACATGTTAGGTAT
Source organism: Colwellia sp. BRX8-7 (assembly GCF_014077275.1). Classification (NCBI taxonomy): domain Bacteria; kingdom Pseudomonadati; phylum Pseudomonadota; class Gammaproteobacteria; order Alteromonadales; family Colwelliaceae; genus Colwellia; species Colwellia sp. BRX8-7. The sequence goes on from NZ_JACGVP010000006.1 coordinate 48,264, forward strand.
GTATGTTATGGGCTTTGAAAGCACTGTAGCCGCTTATTGTTTTAGTTTACTGAGTGCCTTTGGTGTTGCGGCCGCTTATAGCTATATAGGTGCTTGTTGGTTAATTATGAAAACTGAAGGTGAACTACAAATACAAGCGGTAGCTTGGGCAAAAAAATCAGGACTAATTTGTTTCCTTGGTATTATAGCTGTCTCCTTTGTTAATCCATTAATTAACCCAGGTGTCTATGAAAAATGGTTTGCTTGGCCAAACACTTTATTGATATTAACGTTACCCGCTATTTGCTTTGCGTTATTTATTTTTAGCTTAATACAACTAAAGCAACTACCTAAAATAAATGACAAAGGCTGTTGGCGACCTTTTGTCGCGGCAGTGATTATCTTCACTCTATGTTTTTTTGGTTTAGCCTTTAGTTTTTTTCCGTACATAGTGCCTAACAAGCTGACTATTTGGGAAACAGCCGCAGCACCTGAATCTTTGAGTTTTCTCTTATGGGGAACCTTCATTGTGGTACCGGTTATATTTAGTTATACCGCCTTTTCTTATCGGGTATTTTGGGGCAAGGTGCAAGAGCTCAGATATTATTAAGCGTGAGTTTATCCTTAAATAAACTAAGCACAGACACTTATTATTAATGTTCTTCTGTTAAGTATTTTTGCTAAGCGTCGTTCTTAATTAAAAACCAGCCACAAGGCTGGTTTTTAATTAAGGTCATTATACTTTGGCTATCATATTAAGCATTAATCGGTAAACGCATTGGTCTTTTACCTAAGACCGACAATGCATTTGCAACTGCTGGGGCAATAGTCGGTACGCCAACCTCACCAAAACCACCGGGTTCATTAGTACTTTCAAGCAATTTCACCTGAACAATCGGCGCTTCAGCCATTTTAATAATAGGGTAATCATGAAAATTGCTTTGTTTAACACCACCACTTTCAATATCACAACGCCCATAAAGTGCCGCCGTTAGTCCAAAGAGCACGCCACCTTCAACTTGAGCGATTGCTGAGTCTGGGTTGACCACCACGCCACTGTCAGTCACTATCCAAACACGATGAACACGCGCTTGGTTATTTTGCAGTGAAACTTCAGCAACGGTAGCAACCATAGTGCCAAAACTTTTTTGTACCGCAACGCCCATCGCTTTACCGTCAGAGCTAACACCGTATTGCCAATTACACAGCTGCGCCACTTCCTTTAAACATTTTGCATGACCGTCGTTATTATCGAGCAATGCTAATCGATATTTAATGGGGTCAACCTGTGCTTTTTCAGCCAATATATCAATGAAACTCTCGTTGAAAAATGCATGTTGGCTATTTTCGACACTACGCCAAAAACCAATAGGCACAGGAGAAGGATGATTAGCAAACTGCACCTTAATATTATCAACATTATAAGGTGGCATAGAGGCTGGCGCACCACCTTCGCTGCCATAGCTTGCCGATAGCCAGTAACGTGGTTTAGCGTTTTCGTCAAGCTGTGCTGAAAATTTTGCCAGAACTGCCGGTCGATAAACATCTTGTCTCGTGTCTGCCTCACGTGACCAAGTGAGTTTGATAGGAAACTTGTATTTTTTTACTAAAGTGACGACTTCATCAATCCACATTATTGGATTGTCTTCACTCATGCTAAAACCGACACGACGACCAAAGCCTCCTCCCATTGAATGAGCATGAAAAACAACATCTTCTACGTCCATATTAGCGACTTTTGCCGCATGAACACGAGCGTAAAGTGGATTTTGCACACCCGCAGCAACATGAAGCTTATCGCCTTCTAGCCAAGCGCTCGCATTCATCGGTTCCATAGTAGCATGTGCTAAATAAGGCACCCAAAATTCAGCTTCAACTGTTTCACCGCTACCGCCTAACACAGACGCTACATCGCCAATATTGTGGGCATCACTTAATTCTCCTTGTAAACTCTCACGTTGAAAGTTTTCAATACTTGCTGAACTTAAATCACTATTTTTATGGGATGCTGCCGTAATTTTTAAAGCTTTTATCGCTTGCTCTGCTCGCCAAGGATTATTAGCGATAACAGCAACGGATAGCCCCATATTTTCAACACCCAGCACACCCCGCATCGAGGTAATTTCAGCTAAGTTATCAATAGTGGCGACATTAGCGCCAAAGACACCGCTGTGTGCAATAGCTGCATAGCGCATCCCTTCCACATGGCGATCGATACCGTATTGTGTTTCAAGAAATATTTTGTCAGGTAAATCATGACGAGGCATTGCCTTGCCAATAAACTTACGATCACCTTTTGCACGAAGTGTGTAGTTTTCAGGAACGTCTAAAGTTGCCGCATGCTCAACCAGTTCGCCATAACTCCAGCGGTTGTCGCCATCAACAACATATCCAGCATCGGTAGTCGTATTAGTACTTGCGCCGTATTTATCGATGGCTGCGTTAATCAGCATTTGACGTGCAGCTGCGGCTGCTTCACGCATAACTTGCCAGCCAGTAAAACGAATAGAGGCGCTACCCCCAGTCATTTGCATATTAAGTAAGTCGGCTAGACGGTTGAAAGCATTACTAGCAATATGCTCTGCCCAGACTGGTGGCTTACCAATCATTTCACTAACAAAGCCTTCAAAAACGCCACCATTGGAAAATGCAGTGGTCGCAGGCGCAAGCTCTAATTTGATTTGCTGCCAATTCAAGTCAAGTTCATCGGCCACTATTTGGGTTAAACCAGTACCGGCACCTTGACCAAGTTCGGTATGCGGAGAAAGTAGTGTAACGGTATTGTCTTTGTTAATACGAAGCCACAAGTTGAGCAAGGTATCTTTGGTGTTGCCATCTCGCTGCACACCAAGGCGATCATGCATGGCCAAATGTGTTCCTAAACCAATAACCCCTAGCGCTAATCCGCCGCCAATCGCTGCACCACCAAAAACGAACATCCGACGAGTAAGACTCATAAAGACATCTCCTTTGCTACATCAAGAATGGCAGCTTTAACTCGACTGTAAGTTCCGCATCGACAGATATTGGTCATTGCAGTATCGATATCGTCAGAACTTGGATTAGGAGTACTCGCTAATAATGCAGCTGCTGCCATCATCATTCCTGACTGACAATAACCACACTGAGGAACTTGGTGTTTAATCCAAGCAGCCTGTAAAGCGTGCGGAGCCTCTTTTGAGCCGAGAGTTTCAACCGTATTCACTTGCTTACCTTGGGCTGCAACCGCCGGATACATACAAGAGCGAACGGCCTGATTGTCAACATGAACCGTGCAAGCACCACATTGTGCTATACCACAGCCAAACTTAGTGCCGCGAAGACCGGCTTCTTCACGGATCAACCAAAGCAATGGCATATCGTCTTCGACATCAAATAATTGTTCGCGGCCATTAAGGTTGATAGAAATCATAGGGGTTCCTTGCTAAAACATTATAAAGAGAGATAAAAAATCTCCACTAAAATCAATCGATAAGATCAATCTAAAAAATCAAAACTGACGGTTATTGTGTTTGGACTTGTGACTATCATCGCTAAAAACTATTCTCGTCACAATAGCAGCTATTGATAATTTACAACGATGTTCTTCGCAATTAATCACTTTGAGCAGAACCTATTAAAGGTTATTCACGTTTATTGAATAAAAATAATATTATGTTGCTTTCTATTTTCAGTCAATAATTACCTTATAACCACTCAATTTCTTAGCGTGCCCCCCCCCCTACTATTTAATGTTTAATATCGTTAGATTCCGGCTGTTTTTCTAAGGAGGTAGAATATGACTTCGTTAAAGATAGTGCAGATAAGCTGACTTTAATTTCCAATAAAAAATACTTCAAAGCAAACGATATCGTCGCCCTTTATTAAAAATGACATGTGATAGATTTAACGATTAATTAAGTAAATACTAGATGTTGACAAGGTTAACAATAATAAAAAAAGCATCCACTATGGAGTATTCATTAACGTTAGTTTTAGACAAACCGAGGAGATTAACAGCAATGCTTACCTGATGCTTTGCGCTGATTTAAGGTGATATTAATTTTAACGGCTAACTTTTGATTGAAAAATACAGACTAAACGCTTCTTCTCTTAGGCTGAACATATTCGAAAGTAGCTAAAAGTAGAGAGTAATGGCTATGCAACCTTCGCTTAGACATTATCTCGTTCAAAACTAGTTAAAGCTAAACATTCATTAGCTCTATGGATAAGGCATCGTAAATACAATTGTTTATTTTATCTAGATAAAATTTAAGGGTTAATCTAGGTTGTTGCGGGTCAATATTATTTCAACTCAGATCAGGCAGGCAGTGGTAAATAAAGACCTGCTCCTTTGTTTATAAGACTTACTATATTAACCTGCTTTAAAGCCAATTCTAAATCCTCCCCAATGTTTGCCATTAACAAAAATGGGTGCGGAAACATCATGCATTATTTCCCCTGTATCGCGTTTATAGGTTTGTAATAAAAATTTATCTGTGTGTTTCCCACAGCGAATACCTGTAGGGTCATTAAATAAACGTTTAGTGCGATTATTAATAGCATCTATTGCCTGATTACCGGTTAGCGGCTTTGAAAAACATTTGTTATGCGTAGGAAAATAACCATTAATATCAACAGCGCCTGCATAAATCATGTTAGAGAATTCTACTAATAAAGGCTCTTGAATAGCAGGTAAATGTTGGTCTGTGAATTTATCAAAACTGGTGGTAAATTTTTTCGGCTCGGTAAGTCCCAAAGGTTTATAATTAAAATCAAATAACTGCAGTTCTGTTATCTCATTATTTTTAATACTTTTTTCAAATAACTGACCAATTTTACTGGCTGTATACTGCGCCTGATTGCACATATTACTTATTAAAGTCTCACTAGAAAAATTAGAGATATGTACAAATATCGACTCGGTGCCATTGGATAATGTTGTCGCTTGCTTTGATACAGACTTCGTTTCGTGGCTTTTATCCACTAAAAAGTCATGTAAATTTATAATAGCGGTTGAAATTTCATTAGCGGCTAAATCTTGTTCTTTTAAAGCGTGACTTATTTGATCGCTTGCGCCCGATGAATCAGCCATAAGCTGATCAATGTCTTTGAAACCTTGTGATAAATCAGTCATGGTGACGACAACACTATCAGTTTTTTCAACAATTTCCGCTATTACTTGGGTTGTTTCAGTTGTTTCGTCACTAATTTGTTTAAGCATGTCACCTATTTTTCGAGTAGCATCAGCAGTTTTTCCTGCCAGCGCTCTGACTTCATCGGCAACAACAGCAAAACCGCGACCTTGTTCGCCTGCGCGAGCAGCTTCTATCGCCGCATTTAAAGCCAGTAAGTTTGTTTGGCTTGATATGCCATCTATTACATCAGTAATACTCTGTATTTGCTGTGTTTTGCTGGCCAGTGATTCAATTTTTTTTGTGGCGGTACTAACCGCATGATGAAGCTCATTGACGGTATCAATGTTGTGGCTTAACTTTGCTGAACTTGAGCTGCTAGCGGTCATTGCTAGACTCGCTTGCTCTGAGGCTAATGAGGAATTTTCGTTTATTTGCTTACTGTTAGCCGACATTTCTTCCGCTGCAGTCGCTAATCGGTCGACATCTTCACTTGATATTTCTATCGCTTGGGCCAATTGGTTTAAAAAGAAACTGACCTCTGCAGAATTAATCGCTAACTCACTGGCGGTATTACCGATAGATTGACCAATATTAGCAAGAGATTCTGTTGTTAAATTATCACATTGCTTTTTTGTTTCGTTTTTATTTATATTTTTATAGCAGCGACTTACACCGAAAAACACAGCAAAAAAACTAACGACTGCTACACTCAGTGAAGCGAGCAATACTGATGAAAAAGCTTTGTGGCTAGCATACGTAATTAAAGTGATTATTATGGTAATGACTAATGAAACAAGCACTGACTTCTGTAATTTATTTTCCATATGACGACTCACTATAATATTACCTTATTGATATTAGACATAAAAGATAGATAATTTGTCTTTAATAACTATATTAATACATGATTATCAAACAATATGCACTGTAGACCTTAGTATTATAAATATCATTGTATTACTAAAGTCTCCGTTAACGTTTAGTACACAAAAGTGAATACTTCCTGGGCCTAAAACTTTTCCCCTAAAATAAAATGATACACTTGGGTAACCTAAGTAAAAGACCCAACCAGCCTTTAGTTTTATTTAATCAACTAAATATTGACAAAAATTTTATATAAATATTACAGCTAAAGTAGCATACTAGATGATAAGCTTTTAGCTTACATTGCAGGGCGATGCATGAGTAAATAAAACTAAGCTTGTGCCTTAATTAGGTTTATCCGCTTTTAGCAACGTTATAGCCTATTAAATTAAATAAGATTTTTTGTACTTTTTGTTGACCTTACTTGGATTTGATAATCTTAATATTTATGAAATATAATTTATCGCTTGTTAATCACGTTATCTGCTTTGTTATCCTATTTATTGGAACGATTGCTCCAGCTTATAGTAATGAATCGACTTCAAAACTCATTAATGAATACTCGGTTAAAGTGCTGACAGAGGAAGATGGTTTTATTTCTTCTGAGATATATTCAATTATTCAGGATAATCAAGGCTTACTTTGGTTTGGTACCGCTGAAAATGGCGTTATGCGCTATGATGGTCGAAAAACAACCCTGTTTCAATTTGATAGTATGAGTTCAAACGGTTTATCGCATAATGATGCTGGAAACCTGATGTTGGACCACGCCGGAAATATATGGATTGGCACTTGGGGAGGAGGCGCTAGCCTATATGAACCAAAAACAGGAAGCTTTAGTAATTTCATTCATGATCCGCTTCGCCTTGCTTCTATTTCGTCTAATCGAATTCAATCCTTATTTCATGACCAAGAAGACAATATTTGGTTAGGTTCATATGATAAAGGGCTCAGTCGATATCTAGGTAATAATAGCTTTGAACATATTACAAAAACTGATGATTCACCATCAAGTTTATCCCATAATAGAATATGGGATATTGAAAACAACAATAGCAATAGTCTCTGGGTTGCAACTAGCTATGGTTTAAATTTATATGACAAAACTAAGCAAACCTTTTCTCATTTTTTCCCTGCTCCAGAAAATAAAACACCAACAGGCGCAAATGAAATACGCAGTATTTTAAAAACGTCAAAAGATAAACTTTATGTAGGTACTCAACAAGGTCCATTTTCCTTCGATAAAGAAAATGGTCTTTTTACACGATTAAAAACACTTGATAATCAATATTTAGATCAAGTGAATTCTATGATTGAAGACCAAGAGGGCTATGTCTGGTTTGTTACCAGCAAAGGTTTGTTTCGACAATCAAACACAGGTCCTCAGATTGAACAATTTGACCTTGGCAATAATAAGGGTCTGAGAATAATTTTCGAAGATAGCTCTAGAACCATCTGGGTCACTAGCGAGACTCACGGCATATATAAGTTAGTACCACATCGTAAATTTAAATCGATTAATAGCCCTGAACTGACCGCTCCAAATGGAATAACAACAGATGCTAATGGTGATCTTGTCATTGTATCTTCGTCATCGCAGTTATATAAGTGGCAGGTATCATCACAAAAACTAGCCACATTATCAGCACCGATCTTTAGTGATGAGAATGGCTATGGCGCTAATAGACTATTAGAAAATCCCATTATATTTCTTGATGATAATAACAGTCTATGGGTTGCACAAGATGAAGGTTTAGCTAAATTCAACTTAGACACTCAACACCTTGAGTTATTAACCTACCCTAAAACAGATCCAAACCATAAAGAGTTCAGAGAGTTACGAGCCCTTAACATGGACCAATATGGGTACCTTTGGATTGGCACTTATAAAAATGGTGTCTATCGCTATAACCCTTCAACTAAAATCTTTACTCATTTAAATGAATCTTTGGGATTATCTCATCCCGAAGTTTTAAAAATATTTAAAGATAGTGAACAAAATATGTGGGTTGGAACCGGTAACGGTGTAAATCTTTGGCAAGCAGACGAACAAAAGTTCATTTCATTTCAAAGTAATAAAAAAAAATCTGATAGTTTATTAGGAAATATCGTACAGGATATCCATCAAAGTGGAAATGGCAACGTTTGGATTGCTACGCAAAAAGGACTCAACTTATATCTTCCAGAAACAAAAACCTTTAAACATTTTGATAAAAACAATGGATTACCGACCTCTTTAATCCGTGCAATTGCTGATGATAAAAGTGGTCATTTATGGCTGACGACCAATAAGGGGATCTCAAGATTAGACCCTTTATCAGGAAAAGTGACTAATTTTGACAGCTATAATGGTTTATTAGGAATGAATTATTACCCAAATAGCCTAGTAAAAGGTGCAAATGAGACATTTTTCACCAGTAGCCAACGCGGCATCGAGTATTTTAGTGCTTTAGATATAGAAACAACCAATGACGAATTCAATCTTATTTTAACCGGCTTTAATAAAATGGGTCAGCCGATAAAGCTTGATAGACCTTATTCTTATGTCACTGATATTGAACTGACTTATCATGACTACTTTTTCTCTTTTGAGTTCTCTGTTTTAGATTTTATTTCACCTAACAAAAACAAATATGCTTATAAACTTGAAGGCTATGATGATAATTGGATTGAAGTCGGTAATAGAAATATTGCTTCATTTACTAATCTAGATGGAGGTACATATAAACTGCTTGTCAAAGCGACAAATAGCAGTGGTGAGTGGGGGAAGAAATTACTGTCGATCAACTTGTATATATCACCACCGCCGTGGAAAACCTGGTGGGCATACAGTTTATATGTATTATTAACCTTAATTGTCGTATTTATTACCATTTATTTAAGAACGCGTTTACAGCAGACAGAAATAGACAGACAAAAGCAATTTGTTTTAACACTTGAAGAGCAAGTGACTGAGAAAACAGCTTCGCTAAAGACGCAGGCTAAAGATTTAATTACAGCATTAAAAAAATCTGAAGAAGCAACACAACTTAAATCAGAATTTTTAGCTAATATGAGCCACGAAATAAGAACACCAATGAACGGGGTTTTAGGCATGCTGGGTTTACTCATGGATAGTGACCTAACGAAAGAACAAGCCCAAAACGTAAGCATAGCCAATACCAGTGCCCATGCATTATTGACACTTATTAATGATATTCTTGATCTTTCAAAGATTGAAGCGGGTAAAATAGAACTTGAGTATATAGATTTTAATTTACGTAATTTAGTGGCAGAGCTTGCTGAATCTATTTCACTTGCTGCGCAAAGAAAAGGCGTTGAAATAATACTCGATTTAACGGGTATTCCCTGCTCTTTCATTAAATCAGATCCGGGACGAATACGGCAAATCCTCACCAATATTTTAAGTAATGCCATAAAATTTACCGATCAAGGTCAGATAGTGATTAAAGCTAAACTCGAACCTGCCGAAAAAGAACATCACTTTATATTTAGTTGTGAAATTCAAGATACTGGCATTGGTATTCCAGCAGAAAAAATATTTTTACTGTTTGGCTCATTTAGCCAAGTTGACGCTTCCACAACCAGAAAATATGGCGGAACCGGGTTAGGGTTAAGTATAACAAAAAAATTATGTAAGCTACTTAATGGTGATGTAACGGTATCAAGTAAGATAGGCCATGGCAGCTGTTTTAAAGTATCTTGTTTAGTACAAGAAAGTGAATTGTCGACCCCTGTAGTGCCACCGATAGAAGGCTTAAGGTTAAATATTTTAATTGTCGATGATAACAAAACTAGCCGTGAGGTGTTACGCAGACAATTAGAGTGTTGGGGGATAAACGTCACTGAAGCTAAAAGTGCTAAGGAGGCTTTATTTCATTGTGATGAGTGTTTTTCTTCATCAAATTCAAAGATATTTGATCTGGCATTAGTGGACATGGAAATGCCAACGATGAATGGCGAAGCATTAGCTAAAATAATTCGAGCGAATAAAAGCTATGACCCAATGGCACTAGTGATGATGACCTCAATCGATGAAAAACACGACGCTAAACACTTTGCAGACTTGGGTAGTAGTACTTATTTTCCTAAACCAGCAACAACCGAAAATTTATTTAATGCTTTAGCGGTAATTAAAAATAATAGCGATACATTAATAACGGCGCATAACAGTATCGACCTAGAAGCAATAAAAAAGCCTAATATCGGTGCAATGAAAGGCCACTGGCCTAGAGAAATGCATGTGCTACTCGTTGAAGATAACCGAGTAAACCAAATGGTAGCGCTAGCTGTCTTAAAAAAAATCGGCTTAATCGCAGATTTAGCGACTAATGGTGTTGACGCCTTAAATCGATTAAAAGAAGCGACCGTTATTAAACCCTATACGGTTGTGATCATGGATTGCCAAATGCCAGAAATGGACGGTTATGAAGCAACAAAGAGAATTAGAGCAGGTGAGGCTGGAGTAGAAAACACGGCAATACCTATTATTGCAATGACAGCTAATGCGATGCAAGGTGACAAAGAAAAATGTATAGAAGCGGGTATGGATGATTATTTAACCAAACCAATCGAGCCAATGTTGGTGCTTGAAAAATTAAAGTTATGGCGCCATAAATAAAGATATTGTCGGGCTTGGGCGGTTATTATCTTTATAATATCGGTGTTTAACATATGGGTACGAACTCTGCCCTCGCCTTTTCTACCTTAAATAAGTCGCTAATGAACTATTACCGGTATCAACTTTAGACGACCTTTCAACAGACTTTACTAAAGCTCAAACCATTCTTGAAAGTGCGACCCTATTTATATTGTTAGCTATTTTAAAGTGACTAAAGCGACTAAAGCAGACACTCAATTTAAATCAAATCTAACAACATCACATCGATATTTCAATATACTGTCAGTCGTTATCATTAAAAAGGGCTTTTGATAATATCTTATTAAAATTACTAGGCTGGGTGTCCTGTTAATATCTTAAAGTCGCATAAGTCTATTTTTTTTTCTATGTTGGCCAAACGAAGGGAGCGGGCTTGTTGGAAGTCGTTTTTGCTACTGCTGTATTTTGGGCGAGTATCCCCCTTATTAATTTCCCCGTTTCTTTATGCTTACTACAAAATGTTTTTAAGTATAAAATTTCAACTCTACTGCGTGCCCAAGGGGTTGTACGCAGAAATTTCAAACTTGATTTGAGGCGCGGTTTATTGGTGAAACAACGAATATTAAGTAACTCACCCATCTTATCCCAACCAATTTTCTTCTCTAGATCTGTTAGGATTTGTTCAAGTTTCACGCCGTGGAGTGGATCATTACTTTTATTCATAGTCTACTTAAATTTAAAAATAGCATTGTAACAAGTTTACTAAATATTGACAGAATTATGCGCTTAACTCAGGTAAAAGTGCAGATAGAACTTTATAGAAAAATTAATATTGTCAATGAGCAGACATAGATATTATTCACGACCTAAGTCAACACCCCTTCAAATTAACGCGTTTAGTAATTCAGTTATTTAGCGCAATAAAAAAGGCTTACATTGCTGTAAGCCTTTTCTATAGTATTGGTGCAGATGGAGAGACTCGAACTCTCACGACCTAAGTCACCACCCCTTCAAATTAACGCGTCTAGTAATTCAGTTATTTAGCGCAATAAAAAAGGCTTACATTGCTGTAAGCCTTTTTTATAGTATTGGTGCAGATGGAGAGACTTGAACTCTCACGACCTAAGTCAACACCCCCTTCAAATTAACGCGTCTAGTAATTCAGTTATTTAGCGCAATAAAAAAGGCTTACATTGCTGTAAGCCTTTTCTATAGTATTGGTGCAGATGGAGAGACTTGAACTCTCACGACCTAAGTCAACACCCCCTTCAAATTAACGCGTCTAGTAATTCAGTTATTTAGCGCAATAAAAAAGGCTTACATTGCTGTAAGCTTTTTTCATAGTGTTGGTGCAGATTGAGAGACTCGAACTCTCACTACCTAAGTCACCACCCCCTCAAGAATGCTCACTAAAATTTAAAATTAAACACAAATACAACAACTTACATCTAAAATCATTTTATATTCGTTCAGAAATAGTTGCAGCACCAGTCATTTGAGATCAATAGCTTACATATGAGTTAGCAACCAAGATTACAGGCTAACACTATACCAAACAATATTTTCATTCTTAAAAAAGGTATGACATTTTGAAGAACGTGTATCTATGTTTCTAAGTTTCTTCTAAGTGTGTCAACACCAATGTATAAATTCCCTGTATCGTTATATTTAAGCCCCATTTTTGAGCAAAAATTTTAATAGCCTCAGTATTAGGACATTCAATATAAACAAATCTCCATTTATATGTTTCAGAAAAATTAATTATAAATCGAAGTAAATTGGTAGCATACCCAACTCTTTGGCTGCGAAAACATATAACTGCAATGACAATACTCAAGATAGGAAAGCCTCCTCCCCAGCCTTATTCTTCAAGGTGACTTTAAAGCCCTCACCAGATAGTTCAAATCTTCCAATATCCTTGCTATCAAACCAGCCATTTTCGGCAGTAACCTTAAGGCCGCCTATTGTCGTGCCATTACCTGATCCATGACAAGTAATAGATTTGTTATGTTATTGATTCAAATTTATAAATAATTTTTCGCTGATATTCTTGATGAGGCTGTAAGATATTACTAGGGAAATGTTTGTTATTTTCTGCGTCAGTATAATTTTGCGCCTCTAAACATAGCCCTTGATATGACTTAAATTTTCCACTTAAATAGAAGCCAGTATAAAGCTGTATTGCTCTCTGATCGGTGTAAATAGATAAACTGATTTGATTCTGCACAGACGTTAGCACCGCTTTCGGCTCACCAAAAGGCGTGCTATCCAGAACAAAACAATGATCATAGTCATTTTTTTCTTGAAGGGATTCATCTTGAGATTTCTGCTGTCTATCGCCAATACAAGCGGGTTTTCTAAAATTATAATCAGTATCTGAAACGGAAACTATTTTACCCGTTGGAATATTTGCAGCATCCGTTTCTAGGAAAGCCGATGACATCATTTGTAAATATAATGACTGGCAGTCATTTTCCCCCAGGTTAAAGTAAGCATGGTTAGTCAAATTGATTACTGTGACTAAGTTAGTCTTAGCTGAATAATTTATGCTAAGTTTATTATCCGTACTTAACTGATAAGTAACAGATAAGGTTAATTCTCCAGGAAAACCTTGGTCTCCACAGGGAGAAATTAGCGATAAAGTCACTGAAGTACTCGTGAGGCTTTGCCTATCTATTTTCCAATAACGAAAAGAAAAATTATCATTCCCACCATGTAAACAATTTTCACCGTCGTTTTGAGGTAACTGATATTGCTTACCGTCTAGTTGAAATTTACCACCTGAAATACGATTACATACTCGGCCACAGGTTGCGCCTAAATAGAACTCATCATTTACATACTGCTGCGCCGATACATAGCCTAGCGTCATTTCCGTTGGTATAGTATTAACGGGAAATTTAATTGATTTAATTCGAGCACCAAAATTAATAATTTCAACAGACATCCCATAGTTATTGGTCAGTGTTACTGTTGCCAGTTCCTCTGCGAGAGCTATATTCTCATTAATCATTAAGCTAAATAACCATTAGGGTTATTTGACTGCCAGCGCCAAGTATCTTCCATCATTTGTTCTAGCGTTCGACTTGCTTGCCAGTTAAGTTGCTTGTTGGCCTTATTAGCATTTGCCCAAAAAGCGGGTAAATCCCCGGATCTTCTAGGTGAGACTTCAAAAGGAATTTTTTTATTAATGACTTGCTCGAATGCCTTCACAATTTCAAACACTGAGATACCATTACCTGTGCCTAAATTAAAGGCTTCAACACCGCTAAAATCACTCTGACGATTTAACCAATCTAATGCCGCAACATGTCCTTGGGCCAAATCCATCACATGCAAATAATCGCGTTCGCAGCTACCATCTTTAGTTGGATAATCATCACCAAAGATAGCAAGTTCGTCACGTTTACCTACAGCAACTTGGGCGACATAAGGTAGCAGGTTGTTGGGAATTCCTTTAGGATCTTCACCTATTGTACCGCTTTCGTGAGCGCCAATGGGGTTAAAGTAGCGTAAAGATACGCCTCTAAAGTTATTATCCGAGAGGGCAAAATCAGCCAGCACATGCTCTACCATTACTTTACTCGCACCATACGGGCTTGAAGGAGTACCTAATTTCATTGTTTCTACATAAGGCACATCATTTTCTTCACCATAAACAGTGGCTGACGAACTAAAAATAAAATTATGGACATTATGCTGTTGCATAACCTCTAACAAACAAACAGATCCATAGACATTATTTTGATAATAGCTTAACGGTATTTTCGTTGATTCTCCGACCGCTTTTAATGCGGCAAAGTGAATAACAGCATCAATCGAATACTGTTTAAATAATTGGCTTAATTTATTTTTATCACAGATATCTCCCTCAATAAACGTTACCGACTTTCCGGCTAGTTTTTCAACTCTATCAATAGATTCAAGACTTGAGTTGACTAAATTGTCATACACGATAACGTCATAATTATTTTCTAATAACGATAAAACGGTATGTGAGCCAATATATCCAGCACCACCGGTGACTAATACATTCATTTTTTGGTCCTTAAAAAGTAACAAGGCCAATAACTTGGCCTTTTTCTTATTATGTTTTGTTTACCACCAAGTGGCGTATAGAGCTGTAAGGATAAGTACTACACCTATTCCGGCGACATTAAATGACTTGGTTGTTGCAAAGTTCACCTGCTCTAAACTCACACTACTATCAGCAGTATTAGGTTTTCCTAACATGGAAACCCCATAACAAAGCACTAAACAAAATAAAAAGACTAAACCAACACGGTCCATAAACGGTAACTCAGGCCACGTAAATTTAAGTACTAACGAAAATACTGCTGAGCCCAAGGCTGCTGACAGCGCGCCCGATGATGTTGCGCGTTTCCAAAACATACCCATAACAAATATAACAACGATGCCGGGGGTAAAGAAACCCGTGAATTCTTGGATATATTGAAACGCTTGGTCAAACTTACCCAGTAAGGGTTGAGCAACAATTAACGCGATACACAAAGAAACTAGCGCGGCAATACGACCAACATGTACATAGTGACGTTGACTCTCGTTGGGCTTATAACGTGTATAAAGATCCATAGTAAAGATGGTAGAAATACTATTGGTCATTGAGGCTAACGAAGACACTATGGCAGCAACTAATGCAGCAAAAACTAGCCCTTTAATACCAACAGGTAACATTGCCATCATTGACGGATAAGCTTGATCAGGGGTAGTTAATGTAGGATAAAGAACTACCGCTGCAATACCGGGTAATACTACAATAAGCGGCATTAATAACTTAAGGTAGGCGGCAA
Source organism: Colwellia sp. BRX8-7 (assembly GCF_014077275.1). Lineage (NCBI taxonomy): Bacteria > Pseudomonadati > Pseudomonadota > Gammaproteobacteria > Alteromonadales > Colwelliaceae > Colwellia > Colwellia sp. BRX8-7. The sequence continues at coordinate 63,635 of NZ_JACGVP010000006.1, forward strand.
AAGCAATACCTTTTTGTGCTTCTTTTAAATCTTTAGCCGCTAAAGCACGCTGAATAATATACTGGTTAAAACCCCAATAACTAAAGTTCATTACCCACATGCCACCAATTAGCACAGAAATACCTGGCAGGCTCATGTAATGGTCATTATCTGAACTTAATATCATGTCAAAATGCTCAGGCATTGTGTCGGTAAGAATCCCAAAACCGACTAAAAACCCTTGACCATCAGCCACGGCGTCTAAGGCTAAATAACTCAGTAACAAACCGCCAAAGACCAATAACACCACTTGTAATATGTCGGTAAAAGCAACCGCTTTTAAGCCGCCATATAAAGAGTAAGCAACAGAGAAAACGGCTAAAAATATCATGCCGAACATCCAATCAACACCTGCTACGGTTTCAATGGCCATACCACCTAACCATAACACCGCGGTTAAGTTAACAAAGGTGTATACCGCTAGCCAAAAAATAGCCATGGTAGTTTTTACCTTATTATCAAAACGTTGTTCAAGGTATTGCGGCATGGTAAATATTTTATTTTCCAAGAAAATAGGCAACATGTATTTACCGACTAATACCAAGGTAATGGCGGCCATCCATTCGTAAGAGGCTATAGCTAAACCAATAGCGTAACCAGAACCTGACATACCAATAATTTGTTCCGCTGAAATATTTGCGGCGATTAACGAAGCCCCTATAGCCCACCAAGGCAGTGACTTGCTAGCTAAAAAGTAATCTTCTGTATTCGCACCTTCTTTTTTCTCATTACGAGAAACCCATAAGGCAAGGCACAGCAGGCCTATGACATAGACAATAAAAATGGTGCTATCTATCGTCCCCAATTTATGTGTAAAGTCCATCGTTTGTAACCCTTGATTTTTAGTTATAATTATTTTTTGCGCGAGTTTTAATTTTATTTATTTAACTTTTATTCGATTCTATATTTAGTCAATTACCTGAATGCACCTTGTGATGCATTACAGTGATAAATACTGGGGCTTAAGCCAAATTCTTGCTCATATTTACTATTGATAATATCCGTTACCTTGGTCACTAAATCATTAGGCACTAAGGCAACCACACATCCACCAAAACCACCGCCGGTCATACGTACACCGCCCTGTTCACCTAAGACGCTATCAATCATATCAACCAAGCCATCCATTTCTTTGGTCGTAACTTCAAAGTCATCACGCAAAGAAATATGAGACGCCTTCATCTCGGCACTAATTGTTGCCATATCATTGGCTTTTAACGCCTTTAATGTCGCTACCGCACGGGCATTTTCACTAACAACGTGACGAGCACGTTTAAACAATTCTGGCTCAATTTGCTCTTCGGCAGCAGTAAGCTGCTCCATTGTCACTTCCCGCAGGGCAGACACACCAAAGTACTTAGCCACCGTTTCACATTGGTGACGTCTTAAGTTATAAGCACTATCAACCAAACCACGTTTAACATTTGAATTAACAATAAACAGTGTCAAATCGTCTGGAATAGGCGCATCTTCAAAGGATAGGTCTTTGCAATCAAGTAACATGGCATGACCTTGCTGTCCCATGGCTGAGATAAGTTGGTCCATAATGCCGCAATTACAACCGACAAAATCATTCTCGGCTTGCTGACCAATAAGCGCAGCATTAACACCATTTAAATCTAATTGATAAAGCTGAGTAAAGGCTTTTAAGATAGCTATTTCAAAACTGGCAGATGAACTTAAACCAGCACCTTGTGGTACATTTCCAGTGACCGCTAGGTTCGCGCCTTTAATTTCAGGATGCTTTTTCATTAACGCTTGTAATGTGCCTTTAACATAATTACTCCACATCATTTTTTGATCAAAGGTAATGTCGTCAAGACTAAACACATTAATTTGTGGCCCACAGTCATGTGCGTATACTTTTACTATCCTGTCTTCACGTTTTGATGCTGCAATGCTAGTACCATAATTAATGGCTGCTGGCAGCACAAAACCATCATTGTAATCGGTATGATCACCAATTATGTTAACTCGGCCTGGCGCATGACAAACTAGCGCTGCTGAGCGCTGAAATTGCTGCTCAAATAAAGTTTGCACAAGCGCTTGTTGTTTAAAGTCTTGTGAATCTGAAACGGAAAAATTCATTAGTTACTATCCTTATAATGAGTGGTTGGCAAGTCACGGAGCCTATTCGCTGCTTGCTCTGCAGTAAGGTCTCGTTGCGCTTCAGCCATCATTTCATAACCCACCATGAATTTACGCACCGTAGCCGATCTTAATAGAGGAGGAAAGAAACTAGCATGTAAAGTCCATTCATCATGTTGCTGTCCATCAAAAGGTGCACCGTGCCACCCCATGGAATAAGGAAAAGAACAATTAAATAAATTGTCATACTTGATGGTTATTTGTTGGAGAATATCAGCGAGTGATAACTTTTGCGCTTCATTGAGCTCAGTTATACGTGACACAGCAAAGCGTGGTAGTAGCAAAGTTTCAAATGGCCATGCGGCCCAATAAGGAACAACAACCAGCCAATCTTCATTTATCACCACAATACGTTCTTTATTTGCAACTTCTCTCACAACATAGTCTTGCAATAAATTATTGCCATGTTGCGCTAAGTAAGCCAACTGCGAATTTTGCTTTTTCATTACTAGGGTTGGTAATTGCTGTTGTGCCCAAATCTGACCATGAGGGTGTGGGTTAGAACAGCCCATGACACTGCCTTTATTTTCAAAAACCTGAACCCATGAATACGTTTTCCCTAATACCTCACATTGACTCTGCCATGTATCAATAACATGGGTAATTTCTTTTATTGAAAGCTGTGGCAAGGTTTTACTATGGTCTGGTGAAAAACAGATAACTCGACTCTCGCCTTGCTCTGTGGCCATTTTAAAAAGCGGATCATCACTGACTACACTCGGCGTATCTGGTTTGATTGCGGCAAAATCATTGGTGAACACAAAGGTGTCTTTATAGTCATCATTTTTTTCACCATTGATGCGGGTATTGCCTGCACATAAAAAACAGTCTTTGTCATACTTTGGCTTTTCTTGCTCATCAAGCTTTTCAACTTGCCCTTGCCAAGGTCGTTTGGCGCGATGAGGTGAAACCAATACCCATTCATCAATTAAAGGGTTATATCTTCGATGCGGGTGTTCTGTCGGATCAAACTCGATAGTCATAATATTATAAGTCACAATTATTGAAAAATGGGAGGGAGTGAGGTAGGCAAATAGCTATGCCTACCTCCCATTAACTAGAAGAATATTCGACTAGCTAACTGACAAAATGTAACTGGATTATTTTTTAAATTTAACGTCCTTGCTTAACTCAATAAGTGCATCAACATTATGGTTAATAAAAGGCACCAAGGTAAATCGATAGCTCAGAGGGTTATTAGCATTAATTTGATATTCAGCCATGGCTTTGGCACCCCAGCTATTATCACCGGCCACACCACGTTGCCCATAATCAATATTCAGTTGTACCAGATCTTGTTCCTTAATATCTGTGGTATGCTTACCATAGTTAGCAACTAACTTGCCATCTTCGATATAATGTGGATTTTTTGTCCCTACATGCTGATAACCATCAGTGCCGTTCGTAACATCAAAGTCTTCATTAGGCATATGCAAGGCACTAAAGCTTAAAGGTTTATCTTGTTGGCTAACGATCAATAAGCCATTTTTCTTGTCATCAATTAATGCCAACCAGCGAGTACCTGTTTTGTAGCCATTTTCCTGTGGGCGGATATATGGCACATACTGTTCGCTGACACTTGACTGATAAAGATCGATAAAGGCCGATGCTTTTCTATCAACATAGTTTTCCCATGGGCCACGACCAAAATAAGTTAATTGTGAAAACTGTTTTGGCATTTGCATACGCATACCAAAACGTGGCATATCTGCTTTAGAATGACTTGCTCCAAGCTGATTTGCTATCTTTATCATGCCATTGCCTGAAATGGTATAACTGGTTTTCAACTTACTCTCAACACTAGGTAGATGAAATTCAGTACTGACTAAATATTGATTATCAGTAAGTTTTTTATGACTGAATGTTACTAATTCGGCATTTAACGTGGCTTCTTTCCATACTAAATTACGCTTGTGCATTTGAGCGCCGAAATCATTATCTGTAGGTGCTCGCCAAAAATTAATACTTGGACCTTGCCCTGACTTGATTAATGCTTGACCCTGATATTGATAGTCAAGCATTAAGCCCGTTTGACTATTAAAGGTCACACTCATATTTTCATTTTTAATGGTCACTCGCTGTTTGCTATTGTGAACCGTTAAATTTGAGCCTTGTTCAATACTGGTTTTGCTTACCTTACTTAATGAAGCTAGCTTCATTTGCTCATGAGCTAATTCATATCCTTTAGGTAAAAGGCCCCAAGCTTGCTTTAGCGTGGCAGAAATAAGCATGAAATATTCAGTGTTTTCTTGAAGTTTAATACCGTTAAGATCAACGCGAATGAGTTGGCCTGTTTGGGGTTCTATACTGACTTGATCAAAAACTTGGCTTTGTATCACTTTACCGTCAGTTTTAATTTCAACCGTAAAATTAAAAGCATTAAGATCAGTAAATTCATATAAATTTTCAATCAATATTCTTTGTTCATTCGCTTGAGTGATGCCCCTATCTTTAAAATTAATAAATTCATGGGCTTTTTTTACTTCGAATAACGCTGGTTGTGGTGTTCTGTCTGGAAAAACAATACCATTATTTAAAAAGGTATTGTCGGTTGGCATTTTAGTACCATAATCACCTCCAAACGCATAGAAACGCTCACCCTTTTCATTAGTTTTCCAAATAGACTGATCAACCCAATCCCAAATAAAACCGCCTTGCAAATTATCATGTTGCTCAATCACATCCCAATAATCTTGGAAGTTGCCTGAGCTATTACCCATAGCATGTGCATACTCACTTGGGATGAAGGGCTTATTCGTTTTTGTATTACCTACATCTTCAAAGTTGGCAACAGAAGGGTATTGGGGGGCAATAATGTCGGTATTAACATCCATATCATGATATCGAGGATCACTATTTTTATATGGACGCTCATATTGTACAGGGCGTTTAGTATTATCAGCCGCTTTAATGGCCTTATAACCATCATAAAAATTAACCCCATTACCCGCCTCATTACCTAATGACCAGATGATCACGGAAGGATGGTTTTTATCACGTTCTACCATGCTAATCATGCGATCTAAATGAGCAGCTTTCCAGCTAGGTTTTTTAGCTAATGAATGTTCGCCATAGTACATACCGTGGGACTCAATATTTGCTTCATCAACCACATAAATACCGTATTGGTCGCATAATTCATAAAACATATCTGGTTGTGGATAATGACTCAATCGAACGGCATTAATATTATGTTTCTTCCATAAGCGAATATCTTGTTCAATTAGCTCTCTAGAAATAACATGGCCTGTTTCCGGATTATGCTCTTGAGTATTAACGCCTTTTAATTTAATAGCACGACCATTAACGAGTAATAAGCCATTTTTAATTTCAACACTTCTGAAGCCAATTTTACTTGATGTGGCTTCTAGAGTTTTGCCATTTTCATCTTGAACAGCTAATACTAAGGTATATAATTCAGGGTGCTCTGCGTTCCATTGACGGACATTTTTAATGATAGCGCTAAAGTCTGTGCTAGTAGCGCCTTGTTTGGTATTAAGCTGTTTACTCTCTTGCGCAACAATATTGTTCTTATTATCAAGAATTTGGTAACTTACTTTTACTTTAGCATTACTCGCCAAGTGATTCTGCAGATCTAAGGTCAACGCAAATTCACCATTTTTATACGCGCTATCTAAAATAGATGTCACCTGAAAATCTTGAATACGTATTTTAGGTTGTGCGTACACATAAACGCTGCGCTCAAAACCACTAATGTCCCAAAAGTCCTGGCCTTCTAGATAAGAGCCATCTGTCCAACGGAAAATTTGTACCGCCAAGGTGTTTTTACCACTTTTGGCATATTTGCTTAAATTGAACTCTGCTGGCGTTTTGCTCCCCTGAGAATAACCGATATATTCTCCATTGAGCCAGACAAAACCACCGGCCTTCATACCACCAATTTGTAGAAATATTTCCTTTTCTAACCAATCTTCACCTAAGGTGAAATCTCGACGATATGAACCAACTGGATTGTTTTCCATAGGAACAATACCTGGATTTTTAGGGATAGCACCGATAAATTTCATTTCATTACTTACAGGAAAGGCTTTGTCAGCAAATGCATATTGATGATTCACATAAATAGGTACACCATAACCTTCAACTTCCCAGTTACCGGGCACTTTAATGTTGTCCCAGTCGCTGATATCTTTACTTGGATTGAAAAAATCTAAAGGCCTTTCAGCTGGAGAATGTACCCAATTGAATTTCCACTGCCCGTCAAGTAACTGGAAATATTTTGCTTCTGTCGGATTATTCAAAATGGCATTGTCGAAAGTGGTAAAAGAAGTAAAGCTCGCACGTGGTGCTTCTTTATTTTCACCAATCATTTTCTCATTAGAAATATAATAACTAAGATCTTTAGATATTAATTTAATGGGTTTCCTAGTACTTTCAGCACAAGCACTCAGTGAAAGGCTACATAATAAGCCAGCTATAATACTTTTATTCATGTTATTCCTATATTGTGGTTATACGCCCATAATCATTCTAGATGCAGGTTTTCAACAGTCAAAATACTTACCTGCAGCCTTGCTCTGAATCGTGATAGCCAGCTATCACTCAATTTACTTGCATCTGAAATTTTTAAGCATCTTCAAGTTTCTACACATTTATATAGATAATAGCAAATGAAAGATAAAACTCAATCAATTATCTTTCTTTTATTTTCATTTCTTTGCTTTTAAATATAAAAACACAGAGATAAATATATATCAAAAACACTAAAAACATAATAAATTAAATTATCAACTTATAAAACAACAACTTAATAGCAGACCTTAACACCAACTAATATTACAACCAACACCCTCAAATGAAAGTATATGAAACTCACGACACATCCTAAAGAAAAGATTGATGATCTTTGGTTCAATCAGCGACAAGATAATTACAAATTGTAATGATTGGAGCAGGTACTGAACAGATCAAGTCATCATATTGACCTTTAAACAAAAATAACCTTTACTTTTTTTGAAACACTTTAATTAAATTACAGCCCTTCACATTGAACGTTTTCAAAACATAACCTACTCGATATTATTTTGTTAGCCATTAGTGCCGTGCGATCTGCTGCAGAAAAACGGGAAGATATTGATTATTTGAGAGATGTAAAAATTGATAGTTAAAAAATGTAAATTTCAAAGCATATATGCCAAGGCTCGACAATTTATAGCTTAAAAGCTGATAAACTAAAGAGTTAATTTAAATCTTCGATATCATAACCTTATGAAACCACATGATACGATTTTACCATTAATTGAAAGACAACCTATGGTTTGATAAAGGGGGGGGGTGCCGTTTTTATTAAGTGCATCAAGACAGTGTTCTAACACCTCATACTTGATATGCCCAGGCTTGGCTCCTGCTGTGATAAGTCGTTCAAGAGGTTTATCTTGAAAATATTGACTGTAGATATGCCGTGTATGGCCAATAAAGCCTAGGTCATTAATAAGCATTGCTAAAGCTAGCGCTCAACCGCTGATATTTCTATTATCTGAGACGCCAATTGCCTAATCAATAATTTGGGCTTAATCAATCTCTTTGCAAAAACCTGCGACTCGCCAGTGGTACGCTACTACTTTATGAAAAGGAGAGGATCCCTCTATTTGTCGTTATTACTATAATCCACCGATCACATGTCTATAAATATAGAGATGAACGATGGATTCTATAATTTTATTGTTTATTTTTTATTTTTTCTATCTAATTATTTTTCTATTGAAAAAACTAATGATAATTAATAAATCTTTCCAATTTGAGAGATTATTAAAGTACTTTCTACGCCTTAAACCAAGCATTAAGAAAACCATGACAAAATACAATGAACTTATTGAACCGCCGTTAGCTTTCTTCGTGTTACCAGTGGATGGCTCCAACGCTTCAATAGTTACTACTACTGACGCACTATTACTAAGGCCATCTTGGTCCGTCACAACAGCGCTAATGGTGTGAGTACCTACGGTTAAGTTACTCACTGATATTTCACTACCTATGGCAATACTACCGTCTAAATCACTACTCCATTGAATCAATGAGCTGAGATTTCCATCTTCAGCATCGGTTGAAGTACCAATAAATACAATACGGCTCCCTTCATCGGCAATGATGGTACTGGCGCTAATATCTACACTGGGGACAGTGTTACTTATCACTTCACTTGGTAGTAACAATTTCGCATCCGCCCAATCAGCGTGATCAGAGCCTATACCATTGCCACCATCGGTGACAATTAAGCGTAATTCATTAGCGCCTTCTACATTGATGTTCACATATATGCCACCATCTGCATTGGTCATGTTACCACTGGTGAATTGACTTATACCATCTACCATCACTTCAAAAGCAAGTTCGCCAAAGCTATTTTCATCATCCAAACCAACAATGGCGCTAAAATGGGTATAAGCATGATCTGAAATGTCATACGTTATCTCTGAATAAGCATGAACCCCTAGGCCTTTTTGGAACACGGTACCGCCAATACTGATTTCATTGCCATCATTGGCGTCATCTTCACCATTACTTGTGTCTTTTTCGATAGGACCCCAGCCATTAATTTGCCCTGGTAATTCCGTTAGATCACTCAAATATACGTATTCGCTGACTGCTGGTGGCTCAACCAACACGGTGCCGGCGTACTCTATTTGCTCAAGATAAGCCACTAAGTTCTCTCGCTCTGAAGAAGCGTCAACGGTATGTTCGGTGCCCGTTTGCAATACATCATTCAAGGTTGCCGCTTGTCCATTATGGAAATAAGGAGCTGTTTCAAATAAGCCAATTAAAGTCGGTGTATCAAAACCAATACCGCTTAATGAATCACTGATACCTTGACCTGATGATGCCTGAATCGTTCCGACATCATGACGCTTGTTATCCGTGAAAAACTCTCCTGAGTGACAAACCACACAGCCGTTTGTAGTAAAGAGCGCTTCACCCGCTTTCGCTGCGCTAGTTAAATCACCATTTTGCTCACGCATCGGACTGGGTGAAAACTTATTCAAACTTTGTACATAAAAGGCTAGATCATCTAAACTCTCGCTTAAGCCAGATTTCGGAGCTCCTAACGGGTTTGCAACGCTAGGAAAAATAGCATCATTGATAAAACCGCGACCACCGAAGCCATTACGGATGTCATTTTCAAAATCTTGAATTTCATCAAAATTTGCAGTCCAGTGCACATTGCCTAAGCCCGTGCCATGGCGCCCCAAAAGAGAAATGGTATTACGTAGTCCTTCGCCACGGTCAGTAAAATCCCATACACGACCATCGGAATCGCCTCCAGTATGACAACTTGCACATGAGAGATAACCATCTTTCGACATTCTAGGATCTTTGGCATTGTAAAATATTTTCTTACCGGCCAATACTCGCGCCGACAATACTTCATTGCTCACCGTGTTGATGTTGGCTTTGAAAATAGGATCGGTTTGATTGGCTTCAAAATCATCAACTTGATAAACCGTAATAGAGCGCGACATGAAATTATGCACAAACAAGTGAACATCATTTTTCACTAGGCCACGAGGCGCTAAACCAGTGTTTTCAAGTTCTCCAGCGCGGTTGTTATCGTATACATCAATAATTTCTACACTGTTCTGTCCTTCAATGGCTATATACATATAATCACCAAATTCACTGTATACAATGGCTTTAGGTTGAGCACGATTATCAAAGTCTAGTTGGCGGCTGATGTTTTCAGTTAATAGGTCTAAGTCAAGCTCAGACACAATAGCCCGAACTGTGGTTTCAAAGGTTAAGCTTTTCTCTGTATCATTATCTAAGAACACTCCGCGATCTACATTGGCCTTATTTGAAGGCACTACAGCATGTTTTCCGTCTGGAGAAATAGTAATGGCGTTGAGGTAGTTTGCAATGCCTCGACTACGATCTGGTCCATCATCAGTGGTCGTATCAATGTCTAAACGAATACGAGACGCTACCGTCATATTTTCAATATTAACAGGCACAACTAAAGCATGGTCTTGAGGCGAAATAAAAATAGTCGTATAGGCTGTAGAAGAAAAACTATCTACCGCGATACCGCGAGCCGAATGTCCGACATGTACACGCCCAAGCTCTACGCCGGTACTTGCATTTAGTTTAAGTAGGTAGCCACTACCTTGTAAGGAAATTAAAGCGTAATAGCCGTCTGGCGTAAAAACAATACCGTAAGGCTGGCTAGCTCGATCTAGCGCGATAGTTTCCTTCGCCATGCCGGTGCTGCTTAAAATGCTAATACTGTCACTTTCTTGGTTAATCACCCAGATATCCCCATTGGGTGCTTCAGCCAATGTCCTTGGACGAGTGCCGACCTCTGTTTCCCAAATTTTCGTAAAACTTCCATTATTATTAATTGCTGTTACGCTATTATTATCTTCGTTTACGGCAATCACTGCAGAGCCTGCAGCTATTATAGTGCTGGTCGTGGTTGGTGCGGTAGCCGTATGCGGGTTATATACAGTGACTTGAACCGAACGTTTAGTGCTTAGATGATTTTCAACTACCGTTAGCGTAGCAGTGTAGCGACCTGATGCTGAGTAAATATGGCCAACATTACCATTATTAGCAGAGTCTGAATTTTGCCCGTCACCGTAATCCCATGAGTACGAGATCGGACCTCCTAATACAGCATTCGTCGATACAGAGAAGTTGGTGACCTGTCCAATAGAGACAGTGTCTGCTGAAATGGATATATCGTGACTAGCAATTTTTCCAGTAGAGAACTGGTAAGTATAGGCTGGCATAGCATTACCCATAACATCTTCAATCCCCTCAATCTCTACTGTGTATATTTCATCAGTGAACAAATCAACAGCAGGGCTAAAATTCACAAAACCTAAATTAACACTGTAAGTACCCGCAAGAGGCTTACCATCACCACGCGATAAATACACGCTAAAAGTTCTGGCGTTAACCGTTTCCATTAACACACTGTCTGATAAAGCCAAGCCAATACGACTGGTTATTGACTGATGAGTCGATTCAGCCTCAGGAATAGTTCGTCCTAATTGTGGCGGATAAGTGTCTGGTGCCGTTTGAGTAGCCAAAAAACCACTACCATTACCATGATCATTACCTACCCACACTAAGTTACCAAAAGGAAATACCTGACCGTGGTCACTACCGCTAGGAACATCTAAGGAGCCTTCACCGTTTACCGTCAACATTGTACCGTCAGCGACAGTAGTCACATCCAATGCCGAGATATTTTCTTGATTACCCAGAAACAATTTGTCGTCTTGTAAGTTGCAGTACAAATTTACAAACCCGGTGTTTGCACTATTAATCAGTGTCGGCACCTCTGCTGTAGTGTCATAAACATGTAACGCACCGGATGCCGCACGAGAGCCGAAATAAGCCTTTTCGCCATCCCAGCAAGAGCTGTAATAATTTCTCGGGATCGACTTTACTGTTTTAAGTAACGTTGGTTTTACGGGATCTGAGATGTTCAAAATAGAAAAACCCGAGGTCGTTTCCATACTAGAAATATACATCTCGTTTCCGAGTGCGAAAATAGGACCTACGTTAAAACCACCTAAAACACTGGTAGGAAATGTTTCAATAACAACAGGCGCATCAACATGAGTCGTATCAACAATAGTTAACCCCGAATTCCCACGACCAATGTATAAATAAGGTGCTTGCCAAAACAACTGCCAAGATACGTTATTATAATCACCGAAATTTACTCCAGAAATAGCTAACTTTGATCTTCTGATAGGCGTATCTATGTCACTCCAATCCCAAATTTCTATTCCAGTGCCTGTTTGAATAGCAATTAAATTACCTTCACTCAGTCCGAATGAGTGCGACTCACGAAAATTAGCGGTCCGTGTATTTGTTGCGTGAGTACGTTCACCAGCAACTAAAGGATCTGGGTTAATTAGTGGTTCATAAACTAACGTTTTACGCGTTATATTCTTTATATCAGAAACATCTAATGCAATCCAACCACCTGGGCCAGCACCACCATCAGGCGCAAAAACCCCTACCATGTAGCCATTAAGCATCGTCATTACATTTACACCGTAATGCCTTCTACCTGGATGATCTGAGGGGAAAAGCCCTGTGGTATTATCGACTAAGGGGAATGATACTTGTGTAAATAAATCCTGTTCTAAATATGTAGTGTTAGCTAAGCCAGGCGTTTTACTGGCGAATGAATAGCAGGATAAAAGCAATAGATTTAATGAGACAATAAAAATAAACACAATTTTTTTTAATTTTTGATACATCAACATTCCGGCTTGCCTCTTTAAGGGAGGCAGTAATAAACGTTACGACCTTATTTTTAACAATACCACACAAAATAAGCATGTGAAAGGATTCTGGCTTACACTTTCTTATTTTTATCTATGATAGAGATACTAGTAATTCAATTCATTAATTAATTATGATCGGTTTAGATGTTCATATTCGCGCGAGTAATATCACAGAGATGCTTACTAATCGAGGCTATTCGTTAAGTCGATACAGAGAGAAAACTTAATGGCGGTGATGCAATTACTAAACTTTCAAAGTTCATAACTATAAAAAGTAAATAAAGAGCATGTAACCATCCTAATCATACTTAAAGATCAATTTTATGAGGTCGAGGAAAACACCTATTTGTGTGGTGATTTAACAAATATTTCTATAGGTATTATTGGTCTTTCCTTGCTATATTTATTAATTTATTTTAGTAGAGACTCATGACTGGTCACTGTAAAACTCACCGGATAGTAAATTAACAGTGTAAGCTTAATGATGATTTATGGAATTCGAGGGTAACCAAAAGGTGTTATGATTAATTAAGATCAAAGGATGCATTACACTAGCAGTTTAAGAAAAATGGGTGCTAACCTTAGGAAATAAAAATTTAATGAAGCTAAGCAAATGATTATTAGTTACATCATGTAATTATTATAATCAGACGAGGCGACATACTTACAAGGCTAGATTAAGTCCAAATGAGTAAGATCAAATATACTATCTAAACTAAAAAACTCTAGCCAATTTTACCTACCACTTTACCCGTTTGTGAGGAAATCTCGCCCCCTACATATAATGCCTCTTAGAAGCTATCTTTAACAATGAATTTCAGTCTTATTATATACAGTGCTGTAATTAATGCTAAGCACGATTAGATAATTTTAAGTAAAAAGATATTAATATATAGCGTTAAGTTAAAGAAAATATTTAATCATCTGGATGCGGTACAATTATCAAATTAATGCGTTTTTCTGCTAAATAATCTTTATAATATTGAGGAATTCTACTATCAGTTAACAGCGTATCAATAGAATCCAAAGAACTAATAATATAGAAACCATTACGATTAAATTTAGAAGAATCTGTTACCGCAATCACTTCTTTAGAAATGTCACACATCATGCTATTTAGGGTGGCTTCGTGTTCAAAATGAGTAGTTAAGTTTGCTTTTTCATCAATACCATCAACACCTAGAAAGACTTTGTCAAAACGTAGGTTTGTTAAGCTTGATTCCGCCTTTCTCCCATAAAAAGACAACGATTTTTTACGTAATGTACCACCGGTACTCATGACTTCAGCATCACCACCTGCCGCCAACTCTGCGATAATATTCAAACCATTAGTCATAACCACTAAATTTTTATGATTATGAAGCTGCTTTGCTATTTCTTCAGTAGTGGTGCCAGAATCTAAAATAATTGACTCACCGTCATTAACTAAACTAGCAGCAACAACAGCAAGTTTCTGTTTAACAGATAAATGTTCACAATGTTTCTCTTTGACCGACAATTCTTTAGCAATACGACTATTTATTACTGCACCACCACGAGAACGAATAACTAACCCTTTATCACTTAAATTATTTAAATCATTTCGGATAGTTACGGTTGATACGACGTATTTTTTTGCAAGTTCCGCAACATCTACCTTCCCTTTATCATTAGTTGTCTCAACAATTTCCAAGCGTCTTTCTATAGTTGTTAACATAATTCTTAGATTCGTTATAAGCTTAAGTTGTTATCCTATCAAGCAAAGAGTTCTTTCACAAGGTTTCAAAAAAGCAAAGTGACTTTTAACTTAGCTTACGCAGGAATTCACAGCCGATTGAAAACATAGCTATTGTTTTTTCTTTAATAAAAACTTATAAAATCTAAATATAGTGAAAGCTTAATTGAAAGAGTAATGGTGATTACCATTGAGTATTATGGATATAATAAATTGAGGTTTTACCTTAATTGGGAGTTATTATATTAGGCAGTCTGTCAGTTACAGTAGCTTCTAAGCATTTCAATTTGAGAAATTATTTATATATTCAGTTGGTTAGCGTACTCGTGTATTTTAAATTATTCTGTATAGCGTTTACCGCTCACAAATAGCCACATTAGTTTTAAAAACATTCTTTGGGTAACACGTCGGCATAGTACGCGGATAAACGGCCTGTTTTTTCCCAACTATCTAATATAAAGTTGAATTGTTTAACAAAGTTTGAACTTATTGATTTCTTACTGAATATAAAATGTATCAGCTCTTGTGATAATATGGTCGAGTGAATTTTTAGTTCTTTATAACCAGTACGTTGTAACTCACAACACAAGACTAAGGCATCATCAATTACAATATCTATATGATTGTAGTCCAACAATTTTAGTCGCGTCATTACTGAAGAAGAATAAACAAAAGAGTTATTTTTCTTTTTCGCTGCTTCAATTTCAACTCCGTACCGGCCAGCAAGATTAACTGCGATATTTTTTTAAGGTAAATTATCTGTAGTAATGTTGATTTTTCGGATATATCATTATCATCAATTCGATGGATAAATTTATTTGTTTCCACCCGGTAAGGCTTGGAGTATAAAAATTTATCTAATCTACCCTTATTTTTACTTGCGCCAAGGACAATATCAACATGTCCTGCCTCAAATTCTTTGAACATACGACGCTCAGGAAAATAAATAATATCTAAACGACAACCCATAATGTTTAGTATTTGAGAAAGTAAATTTGTATCAGCGCCCGCACTGCCCCCCTTTTCATCTTGATATACATAGGGATACCATTCCTCTATCACACCTAGCCTTAATGCATTTTTACACTCTGGCAAGTTTGAGTAAGCGGCATGAGAGGATAAGCTTAAAAAAATACTAATGTGTATTTCAGTAAATAAAATGCAAGGTTATGGGTCATACATTTCCTTTGAAATTACTCATTTGTAGCCTTAGTATAAATATGAAGCTCTGTCGTAACTCATGCTGCTGAGTAAACAAGCGAGACGCGTTAACTCTCCCATGGGTTCTGCACAAACATCCATACTTGTGAAGTTCGATTTTTTCAGCGCCAGTAAAATCCCATATAATCAATCAGTGCAATTATGACGAAGGCCATAGAGAATTACTGCTGACTAACTACGGACTGATGTGAGCTCAGGCTGTGTGAAAACTCTCAGCTTACAATTTTTATGCAACACTACGTAAATTCAAAGGTAATTTGACACCAAACTTATTACAGATTTAAATCTACAGAGCCTTTTTTCGTTGATATTATCAAATTACACAAGTTCAAAATAGTTTGCACACAGCCTGAGCTACAAGTAGACAGGTATGTGTTCACTAATAAATATAAAAGCACTTTACTCGGGGTAATTATGCTTGCAGTTTTGTTATTCAATTATTATTGAGCTACGAAAACAGAAATGCACACTAAATGTGCATTCATAATCTAAAAAGTAAACCGGTAATAACTTAACTCACAATGCCAAGTGGTTTACCTGTTTTCCATGCACCACGGGTAAAGTCAGGAATGGTTTTACTGTTACTGCGATCAGCAACTGAGGCCATACTTAAAGGGAAAATTGATGACCACGCCGCTGCATCATAAACATCTTGATCTAACGGCTCGCCATTACGTAAACAATAAACAATGCGATACATCATCAAGAAGTCCATACCACCATGACCACCGTTACGCTTGGCTTCTTCACCCATGCGCACATACAACGGATGATCGTACGCCTCATACCATTTATCCATATCTTGGTCCCAGCTGTGATAGCTTGATTTTGCCGGCTCCAAGCCTGTTTTATCTGAGGAGTTCCACTGATCCATTTGTTTCTGATATTCTTTATCATACGCCAATTGTATCTTACTAGGCAGCTTTTCTATCGCAATGCGATCGGGGAAACCGGCAAAAGTACCGTTCGTTCCTTGAATAAGGTTATGTCGGCTGTAAGGGCGCGGACTAGTTGTGTCGTGCTGTACCATAATGCTACGGCCTTGCACGGTTTTAATAATGCTAGTATTCATATCACCAGCAGTAAATTTTAACTGGTTACGTTCGTGATCTGCTGGAAATTCTCGTTCAGTATACGCCTTGCGGCCAAGTGATGGAGAGCTCATCGAGCTAACATAGTCAAAACGGTCACCACGGTTTATATTCATATATTGCGAGACAGGGCCTAAACCATGAGTTGGATATAAGTTACCATCACGCTTAGTATGCCAATAGGTGCGCCAAGAACCAGTACTCTCGTCAAGTTCTTTCATTTGCCAGCGTAAATCATGAATGTACGCGGCTTCACCATGTAATAGTTCACCAAATAAACCTTGACGTACCATGTTTAGCACCATCAATTCTTCACGACCGTAGTTGACGTTTTCCATCATCATACAGTTTTTCTGGGTGCGCTCTGCAGTGTTCACCAGCTGCCAACACTCTTCTAATGTTGTCGCTGCCGGTACTTCGACAAATGCGTGCTTGCCACTTTCCATGGTTTCCACTGACATTGGCGTATGCCATTTCCACGGGGTAGCAATAATAACAATATCGATATCTGGGCGAGCCAGCATTTCACGATAAGCATGTTCGGAGCCAGTGTAGACATCCGGCTTGGCAAAACCTTGTTCTATAACATACTTTACCGAGCGGTCGATAACGTTTTGCTGAGTATCACAAATAGCCTTAATTTCTACACCGTCTAAATGACAATAATGTTTCACATGCCCTGAGCCTCGTTGACCAACACCAATAAAACCAACCCGAACAACGTTCATTTTTGGTATGGCTAATCCCATCACTGAGGCGCCTTGTGACTTCAACACAACACCATCGGCCTTGGCGGCACAACCCCCAACCACTGCCGCAGTACCAACGATGGCAGCTGAGTGAGCTGCGGTTTTTAGAAAATTTCTACGGTCTAAATTTTTCATATAATACTCATAAATTTATTAATAGGTTAGTTTAATACTTAACCTTGAATAAGTAATTTATACCTCAAAATAACAACAAACACAAGAAATTAGCTTTCAAAAGATTTCAATACACCTTCTTTTACTTACCTTTAGAGAAAACAATCATCAACCTAATTCACCGAAGTGAACCAGATAATAATAATTAAAATAAATAATTTAAATACGGATGGTTACGATATGAATAGTCAATAAAGAGCAACAATAAACATATCACCAATAAACCAACAGTTAAATAATATAAAAGCAATAAAATATATCAACAAGAATACTAAACTGTATTGAACAGCCTGCTCGTTAATATTTTTAATACCCCCTATTCTCACAAAAAGATATACGCTATAAAGCCCTACAGTAAAATCAGAAAAAATTATTCTACCAATACAACGTAAAATATATTAATTTTCTTTGCTTTATTAGTTTTACACTTCCCTCGCCTCCAGCTTTTGATACCCATTATGATGAGCGAACAACGACCAACACGCCTACTCCAAATGCCTGCAGGCCATGCCAATGTGGATAACTTTCAATGTTAAGCGTTTACTCAGTAGTATCAAAGATTGCAGCATGATAGCCAGAGGCCACTCATTAATATCCAAGGTCTTAATATCAATAACCATAAGATGAGCAAATTCCTTAGCGGTAATTTTCTATAAAAACTATCTTAATATTGTCCAAAATCACATGGCTAACTACACATTGATGTGGCAATATTAAATCCAACTAACAGTGTAAACTGGTGATCTTCACCTTGGAGCGATAACACCTTTTTTATTAAGTATTCATGAATAAAAACCCAAAAACCTTTCGTACTTGGCTGCCATATAACAACAGCTTCATTTCGAACCACATTGAATTAAACTAAATTTAATGTGGTTGTTTTTACATAAATATGTTAAAAAACCTGAAAAGAACTGAAAGATAAAGAAAGAAATTGAAAGAAAGTTAAATTAAAATTAATTCATGCACAATTAAAACAAAGCTATCTGTGAGAAAATATATGTATTATTACGATTACCATTTAGGAGAGAGAAATGGAAGCTAGTGTCACTGCCCGCCCTAAACCTACATCGAGCCAAGCGACTAAATCAAGCATAGTACCTATGCTTATCATAGGTGGTTTGTTTTTCATGTTTGGTTTTGTCACTTGGCTGAACGGTTCATTGATCCCGTTTTTACAAATAGCCTGTGAACTTGACCATATTGAAGCTTATTTTGTCACACTAGTTTTTTACATTGCCTATACCATTACTGCCCTACCTATGGCTGCCGTATTAAAAAGAACCGGTTATAAAAATGGCTTAGTGCTAGGTTTAATTGTGATGGCTGTGGGAGCATTAATTTTTATTCCTGCTGCGCAAACTAAAATATATGGCATATTTTTAACGGCACTGTTTATCTTGGGTACAGGTTTAACCATACTACAAACTGCCGCAAACCCTTATATTGTATTAATCGGGCCCAGAGAAACCGCCGCAGTGCGTATTAGTATGATGGGCATACTCAATAAGAGTGCGGGTATTATTGCCCCCCTCGTATTTACCGCTTACGTGCTTACTGACATGACACAATTCAATGAGGCGCGTTTGGCAAGCTTAGAGGTTGGCCAGAGAATGATCGAACTACAAGAGCTTTCTTCAAGACTGATCATCCCTTATATCATTATGGCAGTAATGCTAATCGTGTTAGCAATTGCAATTAAAGCCTCCCCCCTACCTGAGCCAACGACTGATTACGAACAAGAGGGTACTGAGCATGATAACAAGAAAAGTATTTTACAGTTTCCCCAGTTGATCCTTGGGGTGATTACCTTATTCTTTTATATCGGTGCAGAAGTTGTTGCCGGTGACACCATAGGTTTATATGGCAAACAATTAGGGGTGACAAATTTTGGTGAACTCACCGCCTATACTATGGCCTTTATGGTTTCAGCCTATATCATTGGTATGATTGTTATCCCCCGCTGGATCCGTCAAGAAACCGCATTAGTTATTTCTGCACTATTAGGGCTGTTATTTTCACTGTTAATTATTACTACCAGTAGCAGCAGTACCGATATTTGGGATAGTTTGTTTGCTTGGACTGGGGTCAATGCCATTCCTAACACCGTACTCTTTGTTGCCTTGCTTGGATTTGCCAACGCGTTAGTTTGGCCTGCCATTTGGCCTATGGCATTAAAAAACTTGGGCAAGCACACGGCTTCAGGTTCGGCTTTATTAATTATGGGCATTTCTGGTGGCGCAATTTTTCCTCTCATTTATGGCGTACTTTCGGAAGGCAGTGGCAATGCTCAAACGTCTTATTGGATCATGCTACCTTGTTATGGCTTCATTCTTTTTTATGCCTTAAAAGGACATAAAATTAAACATTGGCCAACCCGTAAGTAATCCATTGGAAGCATGTACCCAGACAATAATATTGAGTACATGCATAGCCTCTTCACTAATGAGGTATTGTTTGTGACTCTAAACATGGTGATATAGATACTTTGCAGCTCACTAAAGTTATGGTGGTAGATAATGGCTTCATTATCTACCTGAAAAACGTCAATACGAACAAATAAAATCCTCTTAATGCAATCCATGCCTGTAAGCATGAATATTAAGCACGAGTCATATCTAATTTTTCCTACAACGTAATCAATTAGATAGCCTTAAATCTCAGAATTAGGATATAGCTTTTTATGTTACCAAGCACCCCTGAGTGGAAATCACTCGTTAATCATTATAATAAAAATATTCATGTACAAATGCGTGATTTATTTACTCTAGATACTGATCGCTTTAATAATTTTTCTCATTCTGCGTCTGGAATAATGCTAGATTATTCTAAGAACCGTGTTACTGATGAAACAATGCACTTGTTAATGAATTTGGCTGAATCATCAGGTTTATTGAATAAGCGTGACAAAATGTTTAACGGTTCAGCTATCAATACCACTGAAAACCGTCCGGTATTACATACCGCGCTACGTAACTTTTCAAATAAACCGGTATATGTTGATGGTGTTGATGTGATGCCACAAATACAAACAACACTGGCTAAATTAGAACATTTTGTTAATGATATTTCATTAGGTAAAAAAGTAGGTTATACAGGTAAAGCTTTTACTGATGTTGTAAGTATCGGTATTGGAGGCTCCTTTCTTGGGCCTAAGATAATGTCAGAGGCACTCAAACCTTATCAACAGTATCAGTTAAAGGTACATTTTATTGCCAATGTTGATGGTTGTCATATTCACGATGTGCTGTCTAAAGTAAATCCTGAAACAACACTGTTTATAACGTCATCAAAAACCTTAACCACCCAAGAAACATTACGTAATACGTTAACCGCACGGGATTGGTTTGTTGCATCCGCTGCAGCTAAAGAGGTTCAATATCATTTTGCTTGTGTTTCTTCTAATGTAGAGGCAGCGCAAAAATTAGGTATTGTGAAAGAAAACATTTTTCCAATGTGGGATTGGGTTGGTGGTCGTTACTCTGTGTGGTCTGCTATCGGTTTACCTTTGGCATTAGCAATAGGGTTTGAACATTACCGTGAATTTTTACAAGGCGCGTTTGAAATGGATGAACATTTCACCCATGCGCCGCTAGAAAAGAACTTACCGGTTATTCTTGCGGTATTAGGTATTTGGTACCGAAATTTTTATGACGCTCAATCGCAAGTATTATTGCCCTATTATCATTATTTACGAGGCTTACCGGCTTACATTCAACAACTAGATATGGAAAGTAATGGTAAATCAATTTCTCTGGATAATAAGTCTTTATCTTATGATACTGGCCCAATAATTTGGGGCAGTGAAGGTACCAATGGTCAGCACTCGTTTCACCAACTAATCCATCAAAGTAAAACCCCTATTCCTGTAGACTTTTTGATGCCATTATTCCCCTATCATGAAATTGGTAATCACCATGATATGCTCGCTTCTAACTGTTTTGGGCAAAGTCAGGCATTAATGGCAGGGCAAAGTCTCGAAGAAGTGAAAGCGGCGATGAAAAAAGCTAACTGTGACGTATCAGAAATTCAAAAGCTGTCAACTCATAAGGTGATGGAGGGTAATAAACCGAGTAATACCCTTTTATTTGAAAAATTAACGCCTAAGGCTCTCGGTAGTTTAATTGCTATGTATGAGCATAAAGTGTTTGTTCAAGGTGTTATTTGGCAAGTGAATTCTTTTGATCAATGGGGTGTTGAATTAGGAAAGTCGCAGGGTAATAAAGTATTATCGAAAATAACCAATCCTACAGAGATATTAAATATGGATGGCTCAACGAATGAATTAATTAAGATATATAGAGAACGCTAGTATCGAAAAGTTAATGAATAGTTCGATATTTAGACATGTTAGTTTTATTGGTTTTATTGGTATAAATTTAATCCATTATAGTCCCTGATTATACCTAAAGTATGCTTTAAAATAAGAAATCAAATAGGGTATGAAGCTTTATATTTAAGACCTAGGTGCTTTTATTGTATCGGGATCTCGTACTGCCATACTGATAGACTAATGATGATTTGTTGATCAACAAGGATTTTCCAGTGATCGGAATTTTATTACCCATTAAAAATGCTTTTACATGTTGAGGTAGAATAAGCTTCACTGTATATCCACCTTTCATTATTTCTTTTGCCCAATAATGAGAGGTTGCACAAGCCGCCAAAGCCACAATAAATTCAGAATGACATTGAAAGAAAGCTAATACTTGTGCTCGCCTTAATATTTTATTTTTTACAATGCGTCCTTGTTTATTGCAGCAAACAACATAAAAAAATTTCTCAAGTTGAGCACAGTAGACATCGAAGTGAAACAGGCTTTATGCTGAATGCAATTTCAGGAATAGTGGTTTATTGTCTAAAAGACAAAAAAGCCACGTATTAAATTATCACCTAGTGAATTTGGACTGATGGTCGCTTAAAAACATGAACGCTTAAGCAGATCTCAGGCTAAATAACGATTAATTGCCTTTTAGCCTATCAATGCAGCAAGTGAGTGAAAATTTTCCTGTGCAAATACCACCTTGCCATCAATGATGGTTGCCTGTACTTGCTGGTCTTCATTTAAAATGGCAAAGCTTGCTTGTTTATTCACGGCAATGCTGCCCAATTTATCGCCAAGCCCTAGGAAGGTTGCTGGAACTAAACTCGCCATATGCACAGCTTCTAATAACGGAACTTGTGCCAATTCAGTCAAATTTTTAATGGCTTTATCTAAGGTAAGTGTGCTACCCGCTAACGAACCTGAGGCCGTTCTAGCCACGCTATCTTTAACGTAAACATCTAACTCACCTAATCTATAGGTACCATCACTAAAGCCACCGGCATTAATACAATCACTGATCAAAGCCATCTTTTTCGGGCCTTTAAGTTTGTAGATCATTTGCATAATAGTGGGGTGTAAATGTACGCCATCAGCAATAACTTCAGCGAGCGCATTGGCGTTCATCAATACGGCACCTGCACAGCCAGGATCTCTATGATGAATACCGCTCATACCATTAAAAATATGTACTCCACCACAAGCGCCCGCATCTAAAGCGTCAACGGTTTGTTGGTAAGTGGCATTGGTATGGCCGAGCATAACTTTAACGCCTAAAGAATCAAGATAGGTGATCATTTCTTTTGAATCTTCAAACTCCGGTGCCATTGCTACGACTTTAAGCGTTCCTTGGCTTGCTTTATAAATAGCATCAATACGCTCTTTATTTAATCGTAAAAAGAAATTTTCGTTGTGAGCACCTTTATGTTCATCAGTAAAAAACAAACCTTCATTGTAAGCGCCTAATACTTTGGCACCGTCCAGACTAGCATGAGCTGCTTCACCAATAACCGAGAAGGCTTGTAAACTGTCTTGCCACTTTGCTGTCACTGTTGTTGCTAAATAACCAACCACACCATGTTGAGCTAAAGATTTAGAAATGGTATTAAGCGATGAAAGCTTTCCGTCCATAACATCACAACCTTCGCGGCCATGAATATGCATATCAATAAAGCCTGGCAGCAACTGGTTATCACCTAAATCAATGACCTTAATATCTGCAGTAGCTATATCGGTAATTTCTTTTATTACCCCATTATCCACTAATACATAATGATTGGCTTTAATACCTGCTTCAGTAAATACTTGTTTTGCTTTTAAGTAATAACGGTGTTCAGTCATGAATTTTTTAATCCTAATAAGGCAGCGCCTCTGACACCACTTGAATCGCCATGTAAGGCTCTTTTTATCTGTGGAGCGCGAAAACCAGCAAATAAATACTTTTCGATTGCGGGTGATAAATTTTCAACAATCTCATCCACTAATGAAACACCACCACCTAAAACAATCACATCGGGCTCAAGAAACTTAGCTAAACTGGCAAAGGTAGAACCCAATATATCGAGATAACATTGCAATGCTTGTTGTGCCGCGGCTTCGTTTTGTTTTAAACGTAAAACCCATTGCTCTGGAGAGATGAGTTCGCCATTGAAATGCTGATATAAACGGCTGATGCCCGGGCCAGCAATATAACTTTCAACACAGGCCATCAAACCACAACCACACTTGAGCACGGGAAGTTGATACTGCGCTTGAATATCGGCAGGTAATGGAATATGGCCATACTCACCAGCAAAGCCTTGTTGAGTTTTATCGAGGTGACCATTGCGACAAAAGCCGCCTGCAGCACCTGTACCAATGATGGCACCAAAAACCCTGTCATAGCCTTTACCTGCGCCACTCACGGCTTCGGATAAAGCAAAACAACGGGTATCGTTTTCCAGTACAATTGGGCGAGATAATGATCTTGAGAGGTCATCTCGGATATATTGACCACTGGCACAAGGAACATTAGCCGATAATGACTGACCTGCTGGGGTTATTAGCCCTGGCATGCCTATACCAATATTTCCTCGCTCACCCGTGTATTCGTCAGCTTGCTCAACTAACTGGCGCAGCGTATCAATAAAAATTTGATAGTCTTGAGTTGGCGTGTCAATTCGCCAACTTTTTAAAAGGTTTAAGTTGTGATCAAAAATCGCAGTTTCAATTTTTGTCCCACCAATATCTATTCCATACACCGCCATTTCAACCGCCTAACAAAAAATTATGATGCTAAAGGATAAATAGTAACACCTTGAACAACTCGATTCACTTCACCACTTGGACATGGATTATCTGGTGATATTTCAAAATCAATGGATTTAAAAAATGAGAGTATTTGGCAGTAAACAATATAAGGTAGTCCTGCCCATATATCATCTAAGGCAACATCTTGAGCAAATGTTTGTTGGTCTAATCTAACAATAGATAAGGCCTTATCGTCACGTACCAATTCATTCCACAAGTCAGTATCGTACTTTTTACTGTAACTATCACTTGAAGATAATAAAACGATTTCAGTACGATTTGTCACTAGCGATTTCGGACCATGTCGAAACCCTAATGGGCTTTCACAGTAACTTAATACTTTGCCGGCAGTAAGCTCTAAACATTTTAATGCGGCTTCTCGAGCGATACCTAATAAAGGTCCACCACCTAAAAAGACTAAACGTTCACAATCATTTTTCGCTTGTTCTTTAATTGATTCAACACTATTAGTCAGTAAAGACTCTGTCCAATCAACGGCTATAGCTAGTTGCTTGGCATCAGGTGAAAAAATACATAATGTTGATACTAGCATTGATGAGAAACTGCTCGTCATGGCAAAGCTTTCATCTAACGTGCCTTCTGGCATGATTAAGCTATATGCCTTGCAATTATTTTTTGCTTCTTTCGCTAATTGCCCATCAGGATTACAGGTTAAAACTAAGTGATAGCAATCATTTACGACTTGATCAGCTAGGTTTACTGCGGAGACACTTTCAGGACTATTACCTGAACGACCATAAGAAACTAACAAAGTCGGCATGTTTTTTAGGAAATGCTGCTTCGGGTTGCCCACTAAATCAGTTGTACTAATAGGTTCAAATAAACGGCCATTAACTGCAGATAAATGCGGAGCAACTGCATCGCCGATATAAGCCGAGGTACCGGCTCCGGTTAGGATAACTCGTAAGTTTGGCAATGAAAGAATAGGCGTTAAAAAATCATTTAACGCACTTTGATTATTAGTAACCGTTTGCTGTGCTTCTGCCCATACTCTTGGTTGTTGTTCTATTTCACGCGCAGTCCAGTAGGCTTTTTTATTTTTAAGTACAGCCTCTTCAATGGATAAATATTTAGTCATTTTCACTCCTAATTTGATACTTGTTTATAACAAGCATCAGCATACACGGCTGTTACTTGCATTATTTTATTTAAGACTAACTGCTTAGGATCGGCTGTTAGCCCCCCTTGTCTAATGGCTTGATATTGTTCAGGCATAAATTGGCTTATCAAAGGAAGTGGTATTTCTACTGCCGATAAGTTCGCTAACAAGGCGTCAACGGCTTGATTTACACGAGCGTCGTTCCAGTAATAACGAATACGATCGCTATAGCTATAACGACGATAAAGTAATTCTTGGCTTGCCGGTACTTGGTAAAATCGTTGCCAATTTTTGGGCGCTTCTAACATTTGTGCTTCACAAATGTCACGTAAATATGATTGCTGCTCATTGCCTATTAAAATTTCTTCAATATAGCTTAAGGCAAACAGTGCTTCTCGCATCGCAAAAGTTAATTGCGGGCCCACTTTCAAAATAGCAAAGTGATCTGTTATTAATTGCTGATAAGCTTGAGGGTTTTGATAATCAGTTGAGTGCGCTTCAAAGGCAATACCATCATACTGATGGATACATTCACTCAAGGCTTGTGCCTTATTCGTATCGTAGTCAATAATACTGGTATGGTCGAACTCAACGCCCGGTTGCACAACTAAACCAACAACACGTTGCCAAGCATCGGTTAAGCCTCGTTTATGAAACTCTTGACGATGTACTTCAACTGTCGCTTTAACTTCCATAGGCGAAGTCAGCTCAAGATCATTAATTTCTTCTGTTGCACCACCCGGAGGCGGTACTTCGGTTCCGACCACATAAACCAGATCGGAACAACCAAACTCCTGTATAGCGGTTAATTCGGCAACTTGGCAAAGTTCCGCGGCGCGTTCAGCAATGATCTGATCCGCTAACACACCCAAGTCGTCCGCACAGTTCATACTGGTGTCTAAATGTATTTTTTTAAAACCCGCACTGACATAACTGGCAATTAAATCTTTCGCTTTTTTCATCGCGCTTTTGGCCGGTTCGTCGACCCAGCAAACAGGACCTAAATGATCGCCACCAAAAATAATATTTTCAATTGGGAATGCTTGCTCATGGGCAATGGTATGAATAAAACGAATAAAATCTGTCGGATACATCCCAGTATAACCACCAAATTGATTAACCTGATTGGCCGTTGCTTCAACTAACAAGGGAGTATTATCCTTCTTAGCTTGTATTATTGCCGCCTCAATCACTAAAGGTTGCGCACAACAAACTGCGTAGACACCCGTTCGGTTTCCGTTCAAATTATCTTGAATAATATTAGCAATACCCTTCATTTTTCCAACCATATAATAAGTAAAATAATTTGCTCAAGAATAACGTGAGCAACAGGAGTAACCGAAACTATACCACCTTTCAAATGCTTTCACTACTTTTGAGTAAAAAAATATCAAACAACAACAAATTATCAATAATAACCTTATTATAAAGCGACCTAGGTAGTAAAGCACCTCACCTATCAAACAATAATAGTAAAAATCATAATGTTACACTTTACTGAATGCTACACTTTGAAGAGATATGAAACAAAACATTGAGGGATCTATTATTCTTTATGAAGAAGTAACTATTTTTACAACAAGAATCTATATTCGTTACAAACTAGGTAATTAAAGACCTAACAATAGTTCGTATACTTGTTCAACTAAATCAGGTCTTTTATGTGACTACATGTATTTTTTAATAAGACGTATATAATATAAATCTGATAGTTATAGCGCTAACATCTAAACGGACATAATAATTAACTGGTCCACCACATGCTTAACTTAAGTGTATGCAATATCAATATATTGTCTATTGTGGAAGGTTTTGTCCTAAAGCATAAGCTTTTACCTCATCACTAAGATTAAAACTGACCATTGATAATCAACTAATATGTGATGGTTATAAGCAATTTTTTCGCATTGTAGAGCCTTTGTATTAGTAACATTTACAAAAAATAATTTTCATGATCAATAATATGATCACCCTGAATATTACTAATGTTGTACTTTAGATAGTTCCCCCAATGGCAAGGCTGATGGCTTACAACAGCTTAATAAACACACTTTTCAACTAAAACAAGTCTGATTTAGATCCATTATCTATGGCGTATTCTCAAAAATGGCTTGTGCTCGTCTGTTAGGGCGATTTTTTTTCAATAATACCATTAAAAGTTCGCTCAATAATTACAAGGGTTTAAATTTCTTTCAATTGACCTTTCACTTTTAACTAGTTGTTTTTAAATGTTTACACATCTTTTTAATATAATTCCGACTTATTGCGAAAGCATATGAAGCCAGGGTAACTTGCGAAACACTTCACTTTTATCTATAAATAATTAGCCATAAATTATAAAACTTTAGGCTTGGTGTTCTTAAATGAATTTAAATTGTCCAAATTGTATATCCATTAACTGGTTTAATTCTGAATTTAACACTCAGTTATACTTGTTAAAAAATAATTAATTAAGGAATAAAATGAACAAGAAATTTAAAATAGCTTATCTAGCCGCAATCATCAGTACAAATTGCTTAGCTTCTTCAGAAGTAATAGATCAATCATTGTTTACGGCCACAGCCACATCAGAAGAGTTATCGGGTGAAGGCGCAGATAATGGCAATGCAATACACGCAATCGATGGCGATCCTGCTACTTTCTGGCATACCAATTGGAGTGAAGCACAGGAAGGCGCTCATGTTTTCCCGTTTACTTTTACTATTGCACTCGGTGACACCTACAATATTAATAAATTTGATTACTTACCTAGAGTTGACCGGGTAGCCGGTGCGATCGAAACTTATGAAGTATTTGTTAGTACCGATGGCGTTACTTTTACCTCAGTTGCTTCAGGCACCTGGCTTGGTGATAATGACCTTAAAGAGGCAATGTTTACTACCGTTGCTGCAAGCCATGTGCAATTGGTCATTACCACGGCCTTAATTGACTCGGCTGCTACTGATGGCCTCGAAGCGGATAGCTATGCGATTGCCGCTGAGTTTAATGTTTTCCAAGACACTGAATTTGTATCCACCTATTCAAAAATAATCGATAGCTCAGCATTTACCGCTACGGCATCATCAGAAGAGTTATCGGGTGAAGGCGCGGATAATGGTCATGCAATACATGCAATCGATGGCAATGACGCAACTTTCTGGCATACCAATTGGAGTGAAGCACAAGAAGGCGCGAATATTTTCCCGTTTACTTATACTATTGATCTTGGTACCAACTATAACGTCAATAAATTAGATTACTTACCTAGAGTCGATCGCCTCGCTGGTGCCATCGGTGATTATGAACTGTTCATCAGTAATGATGGCATTAATTTCACCTCTGTTGCTTCAGGCACCTGGGCTGGTGATAATAACGTTAAAGAGGCAACCTTTGATGCTATTAATGCTCGCTATGTTCAAATAGTCATTACCTCGGCCTCCATTGACTCGGCCGCTACTGACGGCGTAGAAGCAGATGACTATGCGATTGCAGCTGAATTTAATGTCTATGAATACAGTACTGCTCCTGCAGCAATATACTCAGAAAAACTAGATAGCTCAGCATTTACCGCCACGGCAACATCAGAAGAGTTATCGGGTGAAGGTGCGGATAATGGTCATGCAATACATGCAATCGATGGCAATGACGCAACTTTCTGGCATACCAATTGGAGTGAAGCACAGGAAGGCGCGAATGTTTTCCCGTTTACTTATACTATTGCACTCGGTGACACCTACAATATTAATAAATTTGATTACTTACCTAGAGTTGATCGCCTCGCTGGTGCGATCGAAACTTATGAAGTACTTGTTAGTACCGATGGCGTTACTTTTACCTCAGTTGCTTCAGGCACCTGGCTTGGTGATAATGACGTTAAAGAGGCAATGTTTGCTAACGTTGATGCCAGCCATGTACAAATACTCATTACCTCGGCCTTAATTGACTCGGCTGCGACTGACGGCATAGAGCAAGATGCCTATGCGATTGCCGCAGAATTTAATGTTTTTAAAAGCAGTAGTGTGCCTCCCACTGAAGAGCCAGTAGATCCGCTAACAAAACTAGATAGTAGCAGTTTTGTTGTTACAGCGAGCTCAGAAGAGCTAACAGGTGAAGGTGACGTTAATGGTCAAATTGGAGCAGCATTTGATGGTGACATTACTACTTTCTGGCACACAGAATGGAATGCACAGGAAACGCCCTTCCCCCATACGGTATCAATCGATTTAGGTAATTATTATGACATTGAGCGCTTTGACTATACACCTCGTGGTAATGGTACAGGCCAAATTGCTGACTTTTCTATCTCATTAAGTAGCGATGATGTAACCTATGATGAAGTAAGTAAGGGTACATGGGCCGGTAATGATGACGTTAAACAATCTGGCTTTGATAGCCGAGCAGCTAAATATGTGCGTTTAACCGCAACGTCTGAAGCCAGTGATGCTACATTTGCTGGTGCTGCTGAGTTTGCCGTGCTTTCGCTCACATCAGACGCTGTCGCTCAACCAGCAACAACGGTCCTATTAGACAGTAGTTTATTTACCGTCAGCGCCTCTACTGAAGAGCTAACGGGTGAAGGTGATGTTAATGGTCATATTGCTGCTGCTTTTGATGGTGATGTCGCAACTTTTTGGCATTCTGAATGGAATACAGATGTGCTACCTGAAATGCCATTTACCGTGGATATTAATCTAAATGGCTTTTATGACGTTAATCGACTTGATTTCACGCCTAGAGGTAACAATACTGGCCAAATTGGTGATTATGAAATTTTAACAAGTCAGGATGGTGTTAACTATACCAGTATTACTGATGGCAGCTGGTCTGCCAACGATTTTGATAAATCTGCTGTATTTACTAGCACGTTAGCGCAATATGTACGCTTAGTGATAATATCTGAGGCAAATGAAGCCGACTTTATCGGCGCAGCAGAAATTCAAGTGTTTGCTAGTTCTGATTCACCAGTGCTACTAAGTAGTATTACCGCTAAGTTAGATAGTTCAAGCTTTATGGCGGTAGCTTCTTCGG
This sequence comes from Colwellia sp. BRX8-7, assembly GCF_014077275.1. NCBI lineage: Bacteria > Pseudomonadati > Pseudomonadota > Gammaproteobacteria > Alteromonadales > Colwelliaceae > Colwellia > Colwellia sp. BRX8-7. The sequence continues at coordinate 94,271 of NZ_JACGVP010000006.1, forward strand.
AAGAGCTAGTAGGTGAAGGTGATGTTAATGGTCAAATTGGTGCTGCTTTTGATGGTGACCTTGGTACTTTCTGGCACACACAGTGGGAACCAGAAGAAACACCATTTCCGCATACGATCTTAATCGATTTAGGCAATTCCTATGATATCGCTCAACTTGACTATAACGGGAGAACTGGTAATCCGAATGGTACAATTGCTGAGTATGAAATATATGTCAGTGACAACTGTCGCTCTTTTGGTACCCCAATAGCTGCTGGTGAGTGGGAATATACCTCAGAGACTAAAGAAGTAAGTTTTGAGGCCGTTACCGGCCGATATGTTAAAGTTATTGCATACACTGAAGGTGCGGGACAAAATTTTGCATCAGCCTCAGAAATAGCGATATCTCATAGCTATGCGGTTGGCACTGAAAACCCGGAAGTGGTCATTACTCCTGAATCAACCACCTGTTCGATTGAGGGCTTAAGTGCTGCACCGTATGCAGCTAGAGATGTAACTTTTGATACAAAATATAATACCGAGCTTTCAGGTAGTCTGCCTAGCGTAGATGGCTCTGGTGATGCACTTAGCTATGCGCTAGTGTCTGATGTAACTAACGGTACCTTAACTTTAGAAACTGATGGTAGCTTTACTTATATGCCTAGTGTTGAGACCTCCGGAAATGATACCTTTACCGTTAGTGTGACTGATATAAACGGCGCTACCAGCGAAGCTATCATTACAATAGATGTGGCACCTAAACCATTCATTATCGAAGAGCCTAAAAAGTCCGGCGGTAGTTTTGGTTCCATCTGGTTGCTTGGCTTGATGTCTATCCTTGGCTTACGCAGAAAGGTTAACACAAAAAAATAAAAACTCAGTAGAGCAATAAAGTAGCCCTGTTTGACAAGGTCTATGTTCCATACAGGGTAGTAAAAGGCCAATAGCATGAACTGTTATTGGCCTTTTTATTTACCTCAACAAAACTGGCCAAGCTGTCCGGATGCAAAAAAGTGCAGCCATCTGATTACGTGAAGGCATATTAATAACCAAAAATTTGGCATTCTCGGTATGCCACATGCTCGTTTAACGTCTTAATATTTCTTGAATATTTCAGCTTTTTAACCGTTATCATAAGTCCTATCCGCTGATACGGTTCGATAATACTTGCCATAATAGGGAGATACTCCCTAACCTTAAGTGCTTCTTAATAAAATAAAAATTAGCTTCAGGTTTTCCTTTCATAACCGCTCGAACAGTTTTAGGGTTTCAATATATGGTGTTTAACGCGGTAATTGTTTTAAGCTTTTCAATACCCGCATTAGCTTTTGCCCGTTACTGGCTTTCAGGCTTTGTAGATTTAATATTTTTAGGGGGGATTATCTGGTTGATTATTTTTCATAAGCGGCAGGGGAAATTGTATGCCTTCTCAATGCCCACAAACCAATGATAGAACATAATAGGGTAAATACACAAAGGTACAGGCATATCTTCGGTTAAAATATCCTCTTGAGCCGCTAATAAAAGCACATTAAGTGGCTAGCTTAATAACTATTGGTCATAGTAAAGTTTTCTTGTATGTCCTATGGATAGCACCTTTGATAGAAATTAAATCAATAACTGTCTCCCAAAGCGGTGCAATATCAAGCCGAATTACTGCACTCCTTACCTTTAAAAACGAGAGTTTAGATCTTTATATTATCAAAGCATTAGACCTGGTGAAACGGGTATGAATACTTTTGCTAGTGGCGTAAACAAGGATAAATCTAGCCCTTCTCTTATGCCACAACAGTCTTACCTTAGCTTGTCGTGAAGCCAAAACAGTCACTATCACAGATGTCAATTAAGTGCTTCCCCCTTTAGTGCTCCCATTGAAGTGGCATGATTAACAGATCAAAGCGCAGGTCAGCCAATTAACCTTGTGCATCAATAACAATAAATACAAGCCGATGATCAGCCTTATCGATGAATTAAAGCCAGTGTAGCTCGCTAATAACGCGGATGAGATAACAGCAAACCTCAAGGTTCATAGCAATAAAAAATGAGCATGATATTAGCGAGGTAAAAAATGATCAGACCTTTAATGAAACACCAACATAATTTAAGCTTGTTATAATTTAATTTAATGACTTTTATTATACATATGGCCGAAGTTAGGATGGGGGGTTGAGCCTCTAATTTAACGTTACTATGACTTGAAAGTGCTCTACTTTACATGAGAAAAATGAAATATTATGCCGGTGTAGAAATGACTCAAAAACGGAAAAATTATTTGCCGTTTTTTGAGTTAATATTAGAAGGGTGGTTTAAAGGAACAGAAAACTCTGCACATCCTTGTGCAACAAAATATTAAACATATTTATAGAGAATAAATTAGCCTCAGCTCCTATAAAAGATTTAACAATCGTATTAAAATTTAGCTTTTAAGCCAAAATTATAATTGCGACCGCTAAAACTTAGATTAGTCAGGTTATCGCCCCATAGTTCTCGTGATACTTGTTTGTTAGACTCATTGGTTACGTTATTAACCGCTGCCGTTATACCAATAGAATCTGAGAAATCATAACTCATACTCCAAGTAATATAATCAGACTCTGGAACGTAGATGTCTCGTGTCAGAACATGACCTGCCGCTTGTTGTAAGTATTCATCTCGATGTTGGAATGCGATACGTGTGCTAAAGTTTTCGACATCATAGAAGATTTGAAAGTTGTAAGACGACTTAGACATCCCAACAAAGCCGACTTCCCACCCCATGGCATTAGTATCTCCATTTCCGGTATCGGTATAAGTATAGTTAGCAGAATATCCAAAACCGTGCATAATTTCTGGCAAATAGTCATCCAATGACTGTTGCAACAATACTTCCAAGCCTTTTATTTTTGAATGCTGATCATTATTTACCGGTGAAGTTACTTGAAATTCCCAACCATCTATTTCTTCAAAAGTGACTTCATCTTGGACAAAACCATCAATATCTTTATAGAACAGACCGAGTGTTAAGGCACCTAACTCTGAAAAATACCACTCGAAACTTACATCAACATTCAGTGCGCTATAAGGTTGCAACGCAGGATTTGAACGGGTAATACTGTTAAAGCCTGGATCGCGGATCGATGAAGCATTAATAGTCTCATAAGGTTTCATACCTGATAATGTCGGACGAGAAACTGTTTTTGCCGCCGCTACTTTTATTACATAATCATCAAATAATCTCAAATTTACCGTCATGCTTGGTAGAAAAAAGTGTTGATGCGCTTCTTTTATTAATCGAGTTTCATCCGCAAAATGTTCATCAATCGGGTTACCCAAAAAATCCCTAGCAATTCGATCTGCTCGTTGGCTTTTACCTTCGGCGTCAATATCAATTTCGACATAACGACCACCTAGGTTAAGATTAAGTTGTTGTCCAAATATGTCAAACTGCAAATTTGTTTCAAGATACAAGTGCCCAACTAACTCTTCAATTGTATATGTTTGAGCCTCATCTCGTATTGGTTCCATTAACGCTACAGCTTCTGGGCTAACTTCACGATAAAAGTCCAGCAAATCATTTACATCAAAACTAGCCCATTGACGAGGAAAATTCCCAGGTTCATTCGACAAAAACTTATCAATATTGCCATTATTCATAACACTTTCTGGAATTTCTAAAAAGCTAAAGGATCCTCTATTAAGTAACTGAGTTTGATCTGTAATAGGAGCGCCTAAGATAGTACCATTACGAAAGGTTGTGGTTCCACCAACTTGTGGTGTATAAGTGTCCGTGAATTTAGTTTGTCGAGTAACTCCTGCGCCAAACTTAACATCCACTACGTAGTCACTATCAAGGAGCCACACACCATCAAGTTTTATGGAATCAACTTTATCTTCAGAGCCAATACCATTAAATCTATTGTAATGCGCTCCCCAACCAGCCGCAGCATTTAAATTTTCACTTAAGATTACATCAGGCATAAGGTTGTCGGTACGAAAATCAAATTTTGCGCCTTGAATACCCGAACGAGTCACAATATAGTAATTATCTCCCTGGTTTTTATCCACCGCAGAAGAATGTGCAAGATCAATAGCCAGTGTCACCGTGTCAAAATCATAACTCGCATTCAGTCCAAAAGATTGTGTTTCAGTATTTCTGTTTTTCGCTGTGTTGGCTAAATCAATCAGATACAAATCATCGATAGTAATCTGGTCTGCAATACCTAGATAAACCACTTGATCATTGTCATCTAATCGCGCTTCACCTGTAGCAGGATCCCAACGAGGTGTTAATAAATCATTAATGCCAAATTGGGTATAAGTACCATGATTAGGGTAGACTGGCTGATTTGCACTTAATGCAATGCTAGAGCCTTTATAGCGTTGGTCGAAGGTACTGTATAAAACATCCAACGTAACGTCTAATTCATTGACTGGTACCCATTGTAAAGACAAATTGGCGCTGAGCCTTTCTTGATCTGTTGTACCATTTTGAAAGTTCATACCAAGGAAGTTATCGGCTTGAACAGTGTAAAATTCACCATCTTCATCTTGAACAGAGTGCGATCCATCACGCCCTATACCATCACTACGAACCGTATCCACGCGGTTACCTGTTTTTGAATAAATTAAGCCTGCAGCAATCCCAAATTCAGATTCATGGTTGTAATTAGAATAAATAGAGAATTTAGGATTGTGATTGCCTGATAGCTCTTGATAAAAATCATCAAATTTAAAGATTACTTCTGTTTTATCATTAGCTAAAGGGCGAACTGTTTTTATATCAATTGATGCGCCAATACCACCGGAAGCCATATGAGCCAATGGTGATTTAGCAACCTCGACACTTGAAATAATACCTGAAGAGAGTACATCATAATGAAAATCTCTACCTGAATTGGTTGTTGCCAGTTTTCTGCCATTTAAGGTGGTAACATTATATTCGCCTGATAACCCCCTAACATTAATCGATTGTGCCTGGCCAGTATTAGGATCTCTGTTAACGGTAATACCAGAGATCCGTGACAATGCATCAGCAATATTAACGTCAGGTAATTTTCCAATATCTTCTGAACTTATTGCATCCACAATGTTAACTGATTGGCGTTTAATTGCTATAGACTTAATTAAACTGCCTCTAACGCCATAAACTTGAATGACTTCAGTTTTGTCATCTGCAACGTCAATGCTTTCATTTTTGTCTTCGCTCTTTTTCTTTGCATTAACCAACAGTTTCTTTGCCGTTGAATCATTTTGTTTTTTTATGACAGTAATTTCTTGTTCAGGGCTTGTTTGAGCAACTGTAGATGTACATAAGACACTGCTTATTAACATACTCAGATATTTTATCTTATAATTTTTCATACTTTCTTCTTCCTAGTATTCTTTTCTGTTATTTAGAACAGCGACCACCTATGAAAACAACGTATCAATTATTTTAAATAATGGATACCGGCTTATTTTAATTATTACCATAAAAAAAAACAAAAGCAAGGTCGGATGGCTTCACTAACTTTCACTTGAACAAAAGTAATTTAACAAAAAGATTCATATTATTAAAAAAAACCTTATTAATATTGACATATAGCACTTCGGAAGCTGTTATAAAAATCAATGTTTCAGCTATTGCTTGGTGGGTTATTAACCACATTTTTGTTGCAAAAAATTGTAATGTAACGATATGTTTATATTACAATGCTAGCTGATCATTATTTAATACTTTTCAAATATCCAAACACACATATTGAAGTCCTTCATCAATTTTTTATAAAAGCTATTTCCCGATACTTAACTTGAAAAATAAGTAATAAATTTAGAATCGTACCATTCATGTATTTTATGTATATATTAGCTCATTCAAGTAATGTGCAAAGTGGGAGTTAAACTCAAAGTAGATTAAGATGAAGGAAATCGAAGCTATTCCAATATTGTAATATAATTTATTAAACTGTATATTCCTTAAGGTTGATGAGCTCTCATACAGGAAGTAATGTAATTAATGAATACGAAAGAAAGGCGTCATAATATAATTCAAACGGTTATGGAAATTGGCAAAGTCAATGTCCATAACTTGGCATCCCAATATAACATTTCAACAGTTACCATTCGTTCTGATTTAAGATATCTTGACTCTCATAATTTGCTTATTCGCTGCCGAGGAGGAGCAATGGCTAGTAGTGAAAGAGTGCTTGAACATTCTCTAGCTGATAAATTAATAATAAGACCGGCAGTAAAAAAACTAATAGCACAGCGGGCTGCAGCTGAAATAAATGACGGTGATGCCATTATTCTTGACTCTGGTTCAACAACAGCTGAAGTTGCCAACTATTTATCAGAATTCCGACGGTTAGTCGTGATGACCAATGGGATCAATGTTGCTTGTAATCTACTTAAATATAAAAACTTTGAAGTTTTGATGACCGGTGGAATATTAAGACAAAAATCCATGTCTTTTTATGGAAAACAAGCAGAAGACAGTATTGAACGATATCATTTCGATAAAGTGATTCTTGGTGCTGATGGCGTTGATTTTCATTCAAATATCACCACACATTTTGAACTTGACGCAAGTTTAAATAGAACAATGTGTAAGGTCGCCAAAGAAATCATTGTCGTCTCAGATTCATCAAAATTCAATCAATCCGGCATTCATAAAATATGTAGTTTAAAGGACGTTACAACATTTATCACAGACGCTGACATCCAAGACTCTTATGTGTTAGCGTTAGAACAATCAGGGGTTAAATTGATTATTGTTTAACAAAAGATCAACCATTTCCTTGATAAATAAGTCATATACTGACTTATCCTCTTATCCTCCCCCTTTTTATCAGGCCCTTTCATTCATCTTAACAGTCTAATTTAAAAGAATTAAATGTATATTTGTGAATATGTAATTCTATCAACACCTCAATTAACGAAAGGTAACGAAAGACAATGCCGTTGCATTGAAACTTAATAAAGATTATAAATAATGGAACTAATAATTAATTAAGTTAAGTTGTTCAGGTAATTGTCTGAACACTTAATAGAACCACTGATAAAGGTGACAGTAATGAAAAAAGCCCTAACACTAGCAATTACCCTCGCGTTAATAGGAGGCTGTAAACAGGAATCAGGTACAAAAACTGGTGACTCTATCCCTTATACTGGACCTGTTTGGGCCGATCCTATTACATCAGTAAATAACACTGAACATGGTGTTGTACCTGTTGAATCGACTACAAATACTTATAACGATGAAACTGAACTAAAAGTATTGACTGCTAATTTAGGTAGCAGCTTAACAGCTACAGACAAGGCATTTACCAACGCGGTCGCTGAGCTAGTCATCTTAAACGCTGATATTATTTTTACTCAAGATGCTGAGGGTGCCAATGCAAGACTTGCAAAAGCTTTAAGTATGAAGCTTTGGGCAGGTCAGGATACAACGTCTTCTGTTGGTATCTTATCAAAATACCCAATTTTAGAAGTATTAGATACTCAAGGTAATCCGCAAATAGGTGCAGTACTAGATGTCAACGGTCGTCAAGTCGTCGTTTGGGGGAATCACCTCAGCAATGCCTTAAACACATCTCAAGATGCACGGGGCATTAACAGTGAGTTAAATACTCCCTATGAGAACTGTGCTGCTATAAATAATACTGATCAGCTAGATCAAATAACCTCTGATGCTTTAAGAGTAAAACAGGCTCAAAATATTGTCGATGTATTAGCCGAATATAAGGCCAGCGGCACGCCGATAATTTTTGGTGGCGAGTTCAGTGAACCCTCTGGATTAGACTGGGCTAATGCCACCATAAACATGTTTGATCACGGTGGCGTGGTTTATGATTTCCCATCTCATAAACTACTTCGCGATGCCGGTTACACTGATTCGTACCGCATGATACATTCAAACCCAGAAACTCACCCCGGTATAACCTGGCCAATTAGGCAAGAGGACAGCTCGCTAGATTCTTCTAAGATAGTAGCAAAATGTGGTCGAGCGCTTGATGACCGTGACCGCGTTGATTTCATTTACTATGATCGAACAGCTAGAGATGTGACATTAAACAGCGCAACGCTTATTGGTCCAAAGACTACACAATTTTTTACCAGTCCAGACCCAACTAATCCAGATCCACAAACAGGATATGAGGATCAACACCAAGGTAGATTAATTAACAGTAATACCGGCACCTCAAGATATGAGATTAATGATTTCCCTTCTACTCACTTATGGTATATGGCCACATTTACTATTGCGACACCAGCAGTCACTACTGAACATATTTCCCTAGACAGCACGTCAGAAATAGACATTATTAAATTGGAAGATGTTAATAATAATTTAAAAGTTACCTTTAACATTAAAGACAGTTTATTTATGAACATTGCTTTTCAATATGTGGTAGATGTAACCGCCAGCACTGAAGAGCCTGGTAGCACCATTGGTGGTACTGTTGGAGTAAATGGCCGACCTGAAGCTGATGATGAATACACAGTAACTATTAGTTCTACCTTTCTATCTAATTACAAAAATAGAGCCGATGTTGAACTTCGTCTAACCCATAATGTGTCTAACATTGGCCGCGTAGATACCATTAAAACATTAACATGGGAAGAAATTGAAGCCGTGGTAAATGTTATCGGTATAGAGGGCCCGCTTCCGTCACCATTTTCTACCAACAAAACAGCTTATTCCATAGGTGAAACTGTCACTGTTGATTACCATTCAGTGCAAGGTGGCAGTAATGATAGGGTTGGTATCTTTGATGCAGATTCCGATATTCCGCCAGGCGCTAACAATCCTGCTGTTCAAGCACTATATATTCCTGCCTTTGAAATTGCTGGTTCTCTATCTTTCATCGATTTACCCGCAGGCAATTACTATGCGGCGCTATTATACAACGATAGTTTTACCGTCGAAGAAACCTATGGTTTCGAAGTAGTAGAGGGTTCGGTAATAGCAACATCTAAACGTGAGTATGAAGCTGAGGAACCTGTTGAAGTATTCTTTAATAATGCCCCTGGCAACGCTAAAGACTGGATTGCTATATATGAAGTAGGTGCAGATAATATGGAAAACCTGGATTGGGCTTATATTAATGGTGAAACAAAAGGTTCACATACCTTTTATAATACTTTGTCTAGCGGAAATTATGAAATACGCTTATTAACTGACGATAGTTTTGAATCTATTGCCGTTGCTGAGTTTAGCGTTAACTAATAACTCAAATAAAATAGCTTCTATAAATATTTGTAGAAGCTATTTACCTACTATTTTTCCCTACAGAAAAAACAATATGAATTTCGCAACTTTTCATTAAGCTTTAAGTTGAGTCTACATAAAATAGTAAGAAAAATATAATTGAGTTACAACGGTAAAATGAGAGAAATTAATGATGAAAATAAATATCAAATCAGTAACACCAAAAAACCGATTGCTAACAAGTTTAGTTCTTTTACTTGCTGCTTGTGGCGATAATTATACTAGCGAACAAGAAACCAATCCACAGCCATGGGGAGGGAATGATAGCGGTATTATTGTAATTGAACCAGAGCCTGTACCTGATGGACCTACTTCGGGTTCATTTGAAAACTTTATGATTCAAAGTAAAGCCACAACTGATTATTGTATTGCCGATACGGGTGATACATTAATATTGACAAAATGTGATGCACAAAGTGACGAACAGCGATGGACCTTTAATGCTGAAGACGGCAGCATGAAAAATGTGTCGACCGAAATGTGTATGCAAAGTGCAGGAGCCAAAGATGGTGCAACCCTGTCCCCGCAATTTTGTAATTTATCCTTAGAGCAAACTTGGAGTTTCGCTAATTCGATCATCAGCCAAGAAGGCTTTGCATTTGATGTCAATATGCAAGAGCTCTCCTTTATTTTATGGACTCAACATGGTAACGCCAACCAGCAATGGATAATTACCGATAAATTGTTCGTTTCTGAAGAAATAGACAGTGAAAAGCTTTTTACTGAACAGCTATTAATCAGTCAAGGTAAACCTGATTTATGCCTTGGGATATCAAATGACGATGATGTAGTTATGAACAGTTGTGATAAAAACAAAAATGAACAGCTTTGGTCATATACCAAAAATGGTAGCCTGATAAATAAGTCGAATGGTTTTTGTATTGCTCAGGACGTCGGCAATCTAAAAGTGACTAGCTGTGATGCAAGTAGTGAACAACGATGGGATTTTGAGGGTGATACTTTCTCACAAGCGGGTGTGTCATTTGACGTAAACTTAACTAATTCAACCGTGATTTTATGGTCAACTCACGGTGATGCTAACCAACGTTGGTTAATTGTTTCTCATGCAGAAAAATTTATTAGTGAATATACCGGTGGTGAAGTACAGTATCCTATCAATAAAAAGGATGCATTAAAAAACAAAATTGAAATAACTAAAGGAGTGTTAAATCGTATTACACCTCTGACCGAAGCACTTCCCTACCCAAGAAATATAATTGATTTTCCTGGCCTTATCGGAGTCAATGAACCTAAGATCAGTAAAAACATTACCTTAGATCGTAATTTTTATGAGCCAACACATGTAGGTTGGCAGAAGCGTAAACATTGGCAAACCACTGGTGTTTACGCTGCTGCTGGAGATATTATTTCAGTCAATGTAAAATCGGCTGATCCTGAAGTTATTAAGAACTTAAGTGTGATAATTAATCTTCATTCTGACATTTTAAACCTTGGCGTTGGTAATGCCGAGCAGAATATAGAACGTTTTTCAAATGTTCACTTGAATATACCGCTTAAAGCAGGGTTCAATGAACTACGTAGCCAGTACGGAGGCCTTGTTGTTATTGATTCTGGCGCCTTAGCCATCGATGCTATAGTGGATATAGAGATAGGTAATGTTGTACAAGCCCCCTATTACATTTTAGGTGAAACAACAGATCAACAATGGCAAGCAATGCAAGCTTTAGATGTGCCTTGGGGAACGATGGAAACCGATAATGTATCACTGACTATGAGTAAAGCGGATATGGCTAAGGTAACCCATCCTGCTTCGCTTATGTCGGCATACAAGTCAGGTCGTGATGATATACATGATTTATCAGGATTCGACTCAAACGCAACATCTGGACCACATAGAGCACCTAGCTTAAGAACGCGTATTGTCGACGATGTACAAATATCCTATGGTTTTGCTCATGCTGGCTACCCTATCATGGCTAGTCCTGGTTGGAACTCTTACGCAATACAAAATAGCAGCGATGGACATTGGGGTACATGGCACGAAATCGGTCACAACTACCAACAAAAGTGTTTCTGGATGGTTTACGGTGGCGAAGTGACCACCAATTTATTTCCATCTTACTTTCAATCTAAAAATAACATTGCCTCACGTCTCAGCCTTGAAAAACGTTATTCGAGTGCGATTAATAAAATTGCTGCCGCGGGCGGATCTTTGGCTAACTTTCATGATCTAAGCGATCCCTTTGATAGACTAATATTTTTAATTCAAATTAAAGATGCTTTTGAGGGTACTGGTGTAAATCAAGGTTGGGATATTTTTCGACAGCTTCATCGTAAGTTCAGAGAATTAGATACAAACACACAAAATGCTATTTGTATATCTGATCAAGCAAGTTACGACAAAAGTTTTGAATTTTTAAGCGAAATCAGCGGTCATGATCTTACCGAACACTTTACCGTTTGGGGTGTACCAGTATCATCAGCAAGTCTTGCTCGGGTAGCAGCAATGGAATTACCTATGCCGTCGATCAATATTTCTGCTATTAACAAAGAGTAATAAATAGCCCTTTAATGATTATGTTCAAGTAATCAGTGCAGAACTTGAATAAGTATAAAAAACGATTAGCTGAATATATGCTAATCGTTTTTTTTTGGCAATAAATGTATTAATGAAAACATATATGCAACTAACCTACGAACTAGATGCCAGATTTATGGTTTAAATAAAACAGGTATGAGCCAAAGCAAAACCACAGTTCAACGATTACTCGAGCGTATTTTTGTAACATAGCTAAACTGTCGATAACACCTAATTCATAACATATGGCTCGTTCAGATAATGCAGGGTACGCAAGCCATCGCTACAACGAAAAAACGGCATAACAATGATGTTATACCTAGCCTATATACCCGAGCCACTTGAATATGCAGATTTGAGCAAGTCGATAAAGGGTTAGCTACAAGGCATTGATTGAAGAAAATGGTTGTTCCATTGTCGAAATCAATAACGCCGTAGATGACCCTTTATCGCCTGCCCATAGGGAGCTAAGCTAGAAAACCAGCCAAGCGTTGCAGCACTTGATAAGGGAATAACCATTATCTTCATACTGCGCTTTGAGCTGATGTCCTAGCTTAACGCTGAAACGGCAGCTTCAAGTGGTTTGGGTATATATTGCTTTATTTCAAGTTTTTGGCTTTTTGACTGCCTTGGCTATCCGCCACTTTTTTGCCATTAATCCAAAGATAAAAGCCGATTCAACTGCGGAAAAAAATGGCTAATCACTCTATGATTCAACCCATCACTCGCCTCCGTTATGCTTTAATTCATTTTAGCTTTTGCAAGAGAAAAACGTCGAACGAACCAACAATTTATTAATAGTAAACACTAACGATTTTTCACAATCATTTTTTATTTCAAGTGCACTAACAGATAAAACAGCTAAAGCAAACAAAAATTAACGATCCACAACCAGAATATCGAAGCAATAAGAAACCATGAAATACAAATATGAAAGGAAACGAAAGTAATATATAGTGTTATTATTATTTGATAATTATGAAGATGAATACCATAGAAAGAGAGCACAATAAAGTTCAACTGACCTTCAATCCAGGTAAGTGCGCTAGTTGAATCTAAAACAGCGTTGAATTGGTGCTGTACGAGTACATAAGCTAATCGATGATGGCGTAAGCTTGAAGCCAGCTATTCTACAAATGATATGCCAAGATCAACAACCTGGAAAATAAGCTATCGCAGACAGCTGAAAAAATATTCTCCACAAAATATCATTAAAAGTGATTAAGAAGGAACGACAATGAAAAACATGTTATCCAAATGCATTTGTTTTCTTGCTATTTACGCTACTTTTTACAGCACAGTAAGTGCTAAAGAGTTAGCCGCTATGGTTTCAATAAAGCAACAAAATAATCGTATAGAAATCACCACAAGTGATAAAGAACTCGTCGCCATTGAACTCATTAAGGACGATGTTGTTAGAATTTGGGCTGGTGTTAATGAGCAATTGCTTGATGCAAAAAATAACAAGGCTAAAATAGTATTGCCTTACCCGCTGGGTAATGTGGACTATAAATTATCAACCCATGATAGCTATCATTTAATACAAACATCACAGTTAGCCCTTCGTATCTACAAAGACCCATTAAAATTTGAGGCATATAAGTCCGATAATAAATCCTTGATTTGGCGAGAGTTGAAACCGATCGACTTATCAAAAGATCACAGTTATCAAACCTTGAGTACCAAACCAGCTGAACATTTTTTTGGTGGCGGACAACAAAATGGTCAATTTGAATTTAAAGGAAAAACCCTAGAAATATCTTATTCAGGCGGCTGGGAAGAATTTGACCGCCCTAGCCCTTCGCCATTTTATATGACGACTCAAGGCTATGGTGTATTAAGAAATACTTGGGCTAATGGTAGTTATGACTTTCGTTCGCAGGAGTATATTACTACCACGCACGAAGAGAACCGTTTTGATGCTTATTTCTTTTTCGGTGATTCAATTAAAAACGTTTTAGCAAACTTTACTGAATTAACAGGACGAGCAGAATTACTGCCTAGATGGGCATTAGAATACGGCGATGCAGATTGTTATAATGATGGCGATAATATTAAAAAGCCAGGTACTGTACCTGATGGTTGGAGTGATGGTCCTACGGGCACTACGCCAGATGTTATTCTGTCTGTTGCCGCGAAATACCGTGAACACGATATGCCGGGTGGATGGATTTTACCCAACGATGGTTATGGTTGTGGCTATACCGACCTACCAGAAGTTGTTGCAGGATTAAAAAAATACGGTTTTAGAACCGGTTTATGGACCGAAGACGGTGTAGATAAAATTAGCTGGGAGGTTGGTAGTGCTGGTACTCGAGCACAAAAGCTTGATGTGGCCTGGACAGGTAAAGGCTATCAATTTGCCTTAGATGCGAATAAAGATGCGGCACAAGGTATTTTAGATAACTCTGAAGGCCGTCCTTTTCTTTGGACCGTTATGGGTTGGGCTGGCATGCAGCGTTATGCGGTTACCTGGACTGGCGATCAATCCGGTAGCTGGGATTACATTCGCTGGCATATTTCCACCCTAATAGGCTCTGGCTTATCTGGTCAAGTTTATTCGACTGGCGATGTTGATGGCATATTTGGTGGTTCACCAGAAACCTATACACGTGATTTACAATGGAAAACCTTCACTCCTGTACTAATGGGTATGTCGGGCTGGTCAAAAGCCGAAAGAAAGCACCCTTGGTGGTTTGAAGAACCTTATCGCAGCATCAATCGTAGCTATTTAAAGCTAAAGATGCGCCTAACGCCTTACATGTATACCTATGCTAGAGAAGCCGAAAAAACAGGTGCCCCTATTTTACGCGGATTGATGTGGGATCACCCGAATGATCCTAATGCCAACACCGAAAAATATAAAAACCAATTTTTTCTTGGAAAAGACTTTCTAGTAGCCCCTGTTTTTCGTAGTCAAACTGCGAGTCAAGGTTGGCGTAAAGACATATACCTACCTGAAGGTTTGTGGATAGACTATTGGGATGGCAAAGTGACTGCGGCTCCTCAAGCAGGAAAGTTGATTAATTATCCGGTAGAACTGGAAACATTACCGGTATTAGTGCGTGCTGGGGCAATAATCCCAATGTACCCAGAATCATTATATGATGGCCAAGTGCCAAAGGACGAATTAACCCTGGATATCTATCCTCATGGCAATTCTGAATTTACCTTATATGAAGATGATGGTGAAACGAGAGCCTACAAAAATGGCAGCTTCAGCCAACAGCAATTTAGCGTAACAGCCCCTAAAAATACGGCAGGTAATATACGGGTCAATATTACTGGTGCCATTGGTGAATACCAAGGCATGGAATTAGCGCGAGTTTACAAACTGCAAGTACATAGCCGAGTAAAACCCAATCAGGTAGATGTCAATGGTATGGAACTAGAGCAAGTAAAGACTGAACTAGCATTAGAACATAGTTCATCTGGTTGGTGGTACGGCAAAGATAATCAGTATGGCGTGGTCTATATAAAAACAGAAAAATCTTCTGTTTTTAATGATTATCAATTTGAGCTAAATATTAATGCCAATAAAGCGCTAAAGACAACATCCAATTACCCTAAGATGCCTGATTTGGGACCACAAATATCTAGCGATAGCTTTGTTATTTTAAACAGCCCTAACGAAGAGCCGGGTCATCCGCTTAAAAATGCCTTCGATAACAACCCAGACACTTGGTTTAGAACGGTAAGGGATCAATCACAAAAAACAGGTGCCCATGAATTTTCGCTTTCCTTTGGTGAGAGAAGAGTTGTATCGGGTTTTGAAATACAACCACGCAATGATAAATATTGGGAGCATGGCCAAGTAAAAGATTATGAAATTTACATGGCGAACACTAACGGAGAATGGGGCGAACCTGCCCACACAGGGACTTTAGCATTACAGAAAGGTTTGCAAAAAGTAACGTTCGACCCCATCATTGGCCGATTATTCAAATTTAGAGTGCTCACTACTCAAAAGCAAGCGGCTTCTGGCGGCAACGATCCGATGATCATCGCAGCAAAAGAAGATGATGCTTTTAGTAAACCTTATAAAGCATTTGAACCACAACGAGTTAACCCAACCACTATTGGTGAGTTCAAACTCATTGAGCATTTACTTCCAGGTACATCTAAACATAATGTTTATTTATCTAATATAAACTGGTTATACCATGATGAAAGCTTGAATAAAATCCACGTTAATAGTACTGCGTCGACATCAGGTAAAAGTGATGACATGAACATGAACGGTTTAAAGTTTAGCAAAGGCTTAGGTGTTAAAGGAGACAGTCGTGTTGACTACACATTACCAAAGAATGCTCAACTGTTTAGAGCGGATATTGGTATTGATGACAGCTGCAAAATAAATGGCAAAATCAGTTTCCAAATTTTTGGTGACGATAAACTGTTATATAACAGCGGCATAATAAAAGCACCAACGGTGATAAAACCCGAAATTGATATACGTACCTTACAAACATTAAGCCTACGTACTAAGGGTAATAACAACAGTTGTGCCAACTGGGCTAATGCGGTGGTTGTAACATTAAAGAAAGACTAATAGAACAGTAATAAAAACGAGAGCCTGTAAAAATAATTTTATTTTTTTACAGGCTCTTTTGTTTACTACTTTGGAATTGATTTAGGAATATCTACCTTTCACCTTGATGGCCACGATTTATCTGATAAAGAAATTTATCGTAAAAATTTAGACATCCAAAACTCATTCAATTTCTTTCTACTTGAGTGGTAACAACAATGGCTATGGGAGCTTTAGATGGCTCTCATTGGTTAGTAAGAAAGTCGGTTATTTTGAGCAAGACCATAGAATTTCTTCATTGAGAAAAAAACTCAAAAGCTGTGACTACTTCAATGTGGGTGCGCTCCATTTTAATAGCAGGAAATTACTGATAAGAATTAAGGCAGCTAAAGCTAATAAAAAATGGCGAGAACATAGTTTTTCTAACGTGGAAAGTGAAAAAATCCTTGTTGAAAATTTTGCAGAACAAATCATTGAAATAACTTCATCGCTTGTTTCAATAACAAGATTCAATTCTTACAAAAATTTTGGTCAAGTAATCATTGAAGATGTATTAGTTATCTCAAGATACAGTTAGGCATTATGCGGTAAAGAAACCGCGCTGTTTTTTCTTGTGAGAGACAAAGATATTTTATCCTACCCACAAAAGATTATCATTGATAAAAATAGCGAACCTTAATGGTTTTACTAGAAGTTATTTTTTAAATAAAAAAGCGATTAAATTACTTGGCTTGTTACCAATTAATTTTGAAGGTGAAGAAACTATCGTATAGCGCTAAAAAACTTTCTACATTCATCGATTAATAGTCGGTGGATGTAGCAGGTAATATTTTAAGTGTTTTTTCAATGCTAATAAAAAGTATCATGCTTCTTATTTTATTAACTAAGTTACCTTCATAACTAATCAAACTTTACAGCAGAGTGTCTTAAAAATTAACAAGACGATAACAGTTACTCGGACAAAATTAATGGCCGTTACTCAGACCAATTTATGAAGCGTTACTCGGACAAAATTAATGGCCGTTACTCAGACCAATTTATGAAGCGTTACTCGGACAAAATATTTGTCTAAGTAACGGGGGGAGTGACACAAAAAAGACAAAAAAATCTATACATTAATACAAGCAACTTTTTATGAGTAAAAAACAATTTTTCAACTCGATTATTCTTTAATCCAGAAAAAAGTCGTCTGTGTCATGAAAATAGTAGCTTCACATCAGATAGGCTTCCAATACAACATCGGGCATTGCATTTTAGCCTAAGAAAAGACCTACTCAATAAATTGGATTTAGGATAGCTATTAACTAAGATATCAGGCCAATCAATGACTCAATATATGTCCAAGGAATGTTATGAGCAAGATTATAGTTTTAATTCTTTTTAGTTTTTGTTTACTTGGCTGCGCTCCATCAACGTCAACATTTATGAAGCCAGAAGGTGATTTTGGCAAAGCTACAATAAATGGTTGTCGGCAAATACCTAGCACCTTCAGATATGAATCAAAAAATCAGCTTTTAAAGTTACTGTATATAGAAATCGAATTCTTTTTGGGTTTGAAGCAGTAAGTAATCATGAAATTAAATGGGAATCCTCTGAGATTACTGTAATTATTGATGGTATATCTCATTCATTAAGTGTTAATGAATTTCAACCAAGCTACCTTAGGCAACCTTGCGGTGGTTTTGCTGATACTTTTAACTGTGAAGCAATACAACATTATAATTCAGATATAGAGGTTCCAAATATGATTGAGGCTTCTGAGGTGGTAATAGTTCTACCAAGTCCATTAGTTAATGGTAAGGTAATTAAAGTGGATAAAATTAAATTTAATAAAGTAACTGAAACAGTTTGGTCTGCATTGAACCGCTAACAACTATAAGCTGTTCAAGCGAGACTGCTAAAGCTTGGCTCAGTTCTGCTTCGCTACACAAGTTTACCCAAGCGTTATCAGCCCCTTAACAGGGCGTTATAACTCATAGTCCCCCATAATTGGTGGAACAGGATGATTTATAGTTTATAACTCGCTATGAGGACGTTAGCGCCTTAGAATTAACACTCTCATTTTATGTGAGCCTTAGTTTATTTTAATGTCCGCTTTGAGATTGGGTAGATAATTGTACGCAAAGTATTGAATAAGATTTTAGGTATAAATTAATAGACATACTTAAATTATATGTGGCAGTTTAAGGCTAACAAGTTTAAGTACAGTTATAAACCTAAGGTCCGCTAATGGCTATCTTTTGACATAAAGAATAACCAGAAGCTAAGGTCAGCTAAACGCACAAAGTTATCATGTTTAATAATACCAACAGCCAACTAAATCATTCCCCATCAGAACACTCTAAACAGCGATTCTTAGACACTTTGCAGAATATTAACAATCAGTATACATTATTTAACTTAAGTACATTAATTTGATGGTTTGGTGGATATTTGAAAGTCGAACAATTGAGTGTCATATCAGATCAAAGGTATAAAATTTATCCAACTTCAAGACAGACATAATATAAATTTCAGGAAAATAACTACAGAGTTGCCAACCTTCTCAGGAATAATTAGCAACCAATTAGCAACCAATTAGCAACCAAACGAAAAAAAGGCCGGTTCATCACGAATCGGCCTTTAAATGTCTATTTGTATAAGTTTAGTGGTGCGGTTGGGGGGACTTGAACCCCCACGACCTAAATCATTAGCCCCTCAAGCTAACGCGTCTACCAATTCCGCCACAACCGCGCATTACTAAATCTATACTATCTGTTTTACTAAGTTATCTTGCTCATTTTGAGGAGAAACTGTCTACTTAATTTGTAGACTCGCAATCCCCTCAAGCTGGCGCGTCTACCAATTCCGCCACAACCGCGCAATACTAAATTTATACTATCTTTTTTACTAAGTTAACTTGCTCATTTTGAGGTAAATAAGCCTACTTAACTTTTAGACTAGTAGTCCCATCAAGTGTGGCGCGTCTACAAATTCCGCCACATCTGCATTTTTAAAACTTTACTTTGGAATGTCGTTATCACTCGCTTTTTTAGTCGCTGCAGGAATATCGCTATTCTCTGATGACTGAACTGGCTCTACACTTTCGCTAGGGATTGATGAATCGCCTGGTATAGTTTGCTCTACAGGAGTGTTTAAGTTGTTCCACTCATCGGTAGATTTAATTCTATTTGCCGTTAAGTTACCTAACACTAAGCTGATAACAAAGAACGCGATAGCTAACCATGTAGTCGCTTTAGTTAAAAAGTTACCTGAGCCACTTGAACCAAATATTGTTGCTGAAGAGCCGGCACCAAAAGATGCGCCCATATCTGCGCCTTTACCTTGTTGGATTAAAACTAAACCAATTAAACAAATTGAAACAATTAAATAAGCAATAATTAACGATTGATACAACATTTTAAGATCCTTTGGCTGACGAGCAAATTATTTTGAATTCGTCGACTTTTAAACTAGCACCACCAATAAGACCACCGTCAATATCAGTTTGTGCAAATAATTCTTCACAGTTAGCAGCATTTACGCTACCACCGTATAATAATGGCACTTTATTCGCGACAGTATCATCAGCATTAGCTAAAAATTGACGAATAAATAAGTGTGTTGCTTGTGCCATTTCTGGAGATGCTGTTTTGCCAGTACCAATAGCCCAAACAGGCTCGTAAGCAATAACAACATCTGTAAATTTTTCTATACCTATTTCGTCAATCACTGGCTGTAATTGTGAAGCGAGTACTGTCTCAGTTTGTTCAGCAGTTCGTTCATCTTCACTTTCACCAATACACAATATAGGTGTTAAACCAGCATTCAATGTTGCTTTAACTTTATGAGCAACTTGTGTGCTTGTTTCTTTGTAAATGCATCTTCGTTCAGAGTGCCCTACAATAACATAATTTACAGAAACTTCCTTGAGCATATCAGTGGATATTTCACCAGTATATGCTCCACTTTGATGCTCGCTTACATTTTGCGCACCTAAATGGATGTTTGCTTGTAAATTGTCACTTTTAGCACTTATTGTAAATGCTGATAGAAAAGGAGCAGGAGGACAAACAACAACGTCGACATTTTCAGCTAGCTTTACACTATTTAATCCTGAAATCATTTCTTTTATCAGCGACAAACTTCCATTCATTTTCCAGTTTGCGGCTACTATTGCTTGTCTTTTCATTTATCTTTCCTAATTAAAGCGGCGAGATATTAACTAACCTACGAACAAGATACAAGTGTTTAACTTAATATCTTGTTCATTTGCTTATTATTCAACCGTCTGACGTCTATTTTGTTAACAAGCGGCTTTAACAGCATCAGCAATTACATTTGCTAGCTCAGTAACTTCTATTAATTCTGGTCCTTCAACCATAACGCGTATTAAAGGCTCAGTACCTGATTTACGTAATAACACGCGACCACGCCCTGATAGTTGCTCATTGACCGTATGTACAGCAGCAACGACATTCTGCGCCGTTAACGGGTCATTGTCACCGGTAAACCTAACATTAACTAACACTTGTGGTAATTTAGTCATTCCTTGGCGGAGTTCGTGTAAGGTTTTATCACCACTGCAAACAGCGG
The DNA here is from genome assembly GCF_014077275.1 of Colwellia sp. BRX8-7. Taxonomy (NCBI): domain Bacteria; kingdom Pseudomonadati; phylum Pseudomonadota; class Gammaproteobacteria; order Alteromonadales; family Colwelliaceae; genus Colwellia; species Colwellia sp. BRX8-7. Next base: position 115,126 of record NZ_JACGVP010000006.1, read on the forward strand.
TTAATACATTTAACGCGGCGATAATGCCATCACCCGTAGAGGTATTTTTTAAATTGATCACATGGCCAGAGTTTTCAGCGCCCAACTGCCAACCTTTTTTGTTGAGCATTTCGGTAACATATCGATCGCCTACTTTGCTGCGAGCAAAAGGTATGCCCATATCCGCAAGCGCAATTTCAAGGCCCATATTACTCATTAGTGTACCAACAACACCACCACTAATAACGCCACTTTGTAAATCGTTTGAAGCGATAACGTAGACACATTCATCACCATCAAGCACATAGCCAGTATGATCAACCATCATCAAGCGATCGCCATCACCATCGAGTGCAATACCTAAATCAGCCTGATGTTCAACAACAGCCTTACTGATAGCGTCCATTGATGTTGCACCACATTGGTCGTTAATATTGGTACCATTAGGCGACGTACCAATTTCAATCACTTGTGCACCTAATTCACGAAACACGTTAGGTGCAATGTGGTAAGTTGCACCGTGTGCGCAATCAACAACAATTTTAAAATCTTTTAAGGAATATTGGCTAGGAAAATTACTTTTACAAAACTCAATATAGCGCCCAGCAGCGTCTTCAATTCTTGTTGCTTTACCTAATTTAGCCGATTCAACACAGCCCATTTCTTTATCTAATTGAGCTTCAATAGCCAGTTCGACATCATCGGGTAACTTCTCACCATTTTGTGAGAAAAACTTAATACCGTTGTCATAAAATGGGTTATGTGATGCACTAATAACGATACCCGCTTCAGCGCGAAAAGTTTTAGTAAGGTAAGCAATTCCTGGTGTCGGCATTGGCCCCAATAAGCCAATATCAATACCCGCAGCAGAAAAACCAGCTTCTAGGGCTGACTCAAGCATGTAGCCTGAAATTCGGGTATCTTTACCGATAAGTACTTTTTTTGTGCCTTGGGCAGCTAGTACGCGGCCAGCGGCATAACCTAATTTCATCACAAACTCAGCGGTGATTGGGTATTGTCCTACTAGGCCTCTTATGCCATCGGTTCCAAAATATCTTCTTTCTGACATTTTATTTGTCCTTTATATTTACTTTTTTAGTATATTTAATGATAAGTTATTTATTTATGGTGCTAGCTTGTAAAACTTTTAAAGCATCGACTGTTTCTTTTACATCGTGAACACGAATAATTCTTGCCCCTTGCTGAGCGGCTATAATGGCTGTTGCTAAGCTACCCGCTAAGCGTTCATTAATCTCTCGATTAAGAAGATTACCGATCATCGATTTTCTCGACAGTCCCGCCAATATAGGCAAATCTAGGCATTGAAATTTAGCCATATTCGCCAATAAACTATAATTTTGTTCTAACGATTTACCAAAGCCAAAGCCAGGGTCTAAAATAAGACGCGAAGTATTAATACCCGCTTGTGCACAGGCTAAAATTCTTTCCTGAAAGAAAGTGGTAATGTCGTCTATTAAATTAACGTAGTGAGGATTATGCTGCATGGTTCGAGGTAAACCTTGCATATGCATTAAACAAATACCAACATGTTGATCTTGTGCTAATACCGGTAAGCAACCTTCATTTTGCAGGGCTCGAACATCATTGATGATACCTGCCCCATGAGTGATGCCCTCAGACATTACCGCGGCTTTACTGGTATCAATAGAGACAATGATATTAAAACGCGCATTAATGGCTTTTAATACGGGAATAACACGCGCTAACTCATCTTTAACAGAAACGTCTTTAGCGCCTGGACGCGTTGATTCGCCCCCGATATCAATAATGGTGGCGCCATCGGCTATCATCTGTTCAGCTTGTCTTAACGCAGAGTCAATACGAGAGAATTGTCCGCCGTCAGAAAATGAGTCTGGGGTTACATTTAAAATCCCCATGACCTGCGGGGTTTCAATATTAAGAAAATGTGTACCGCAAGGTAGATTTTTCAACAAAACTTATGCTCTTTGTGATTATTCTGTATAGAAATTTATCTTATAAAAAACAACTTACTGTCAGCAAAGTAAATTAGCTTTTATAAAATAAAGCCTCGTTAATCGAGGCTATATTTAAAGGCTGTTAATCAGCAGAGGCGTCACTAGGTTTATCTAGATCTGGCGCTACTTCTTTTTTCTCAGCTTTATCTTCTTTAGTATCAGAAGAGGCATTGTCATCAGCTTTAGGTGGCTTCTTTGAATCAGAGTGATTATCCCACTCAGCCATTGGCGGACGAACTTCTCTGCGTTCCATTAAGTCATCGATTTGTCTAGCATCGATAGTTTCGTAATGCATTAACGCATCTTTCATTGTCTCTAAAATATCACGGTTCTCGTTCAATATCTTTTCTGCACGTTGATAATTACGGTCAACAAATGCTTTGATTTCAATATCAATCGCTTGTGCAGTTTCGTCAGACATGTTCAACGATTTAGATGATGAACGACCTAAAAACACTTCACCTTCTTCTTCAGCAAATAACATTGGACCCAATTTTTGTGAGAAGCCCCACTGAGTAACCATTTTACGAGCAAGTTGAGTCGCACGTTCAATATCGTTAGATGCACCGGTAGAAACTTTCTCAAAACCGTAAATCATTTCTTCAGCGATACGACCACCGTAAAGTGACGAAATATTACTTTCTAAATGCTGTTTACTATGACTAAACCTGTCTTGTTCTGGTAAATACATAGTGACACCTAAAGCGCGGCCACGAGGAATAATACTTACCTTGTAAACGGGGTCATGATCTGGCACTAAACGACCAACAATCGCGTGCCCTGCTTCATGATAAGCTGTCATGGCTTTTTCTTCTTCGCTCATAACCATCGAACGACGTTCAGCACCCATTAATATTTTGTCTTTCGCTTTTTCAAATTCATCCATCGATACAGTGCGGCGAGCCGAACGTGCAGCGAATAATGCGGCTTCATTAACTAAGTTAGCTAAATCTGCACCTGACATGCCCGGTGTACCACGTGCAATAACTGATGCTTTAACATCGTCACCCAAAGGTACTTTGCGCATATGCACTTTAAGAATTTGTTCGCGACCACGAATATCTGGTAGACCAACCGTAACTTGACGGTCAAAACGACCAGGACGAAGTAGTGCTGGATCTAAAACGTCTGGACGGTTAGTTGCGGCAATAACGATAACGCCTTCATTACCTTCAAAACCATCCATTTCAACCAACATTTGGTTAAGTGTTTGTTCACGTTCGTCGTGTCCACCACCCATACCTGCGCCACGTTGGCGACCTACCGCATCGATTTCATCGATGAAGATGATACAAGGGGCTGATTTTTTAGCTTGCTCAAACATGTCACGCACACGAGATGCACCAACACCAACAAACATTTCAACAAAGTCAGAACCTGATATAGTGAAAAATGGTACTTTAGCTTCACCAGCAATAGCTTTTGCCAGCAAGGTTTTACCTGTACCCGGTTGTCCTACAAGTAAGACACCTGAAGGAATACGGCCACCAAGTTTTTGGAATTTAGTTGGCTCTTTTAAGTAATCAACAAGCTCAGAAACTTCTTCTTTCGCTTCGTCGCAACCAGCAACATCAGCAAAAGTTGTTTTTATCTGATCTTCACTTAAAAGTTTCGCTTTAGACTTACCAAAAGACATCGCTCCTTTTCCACCACCGCCTTGCATCTGACGCATGAAGAATATCCATACACCTATCAACAAAATCATTGGGAACCAAGAGATAAAAATAGTGGTTAGAAAGCTAGTTTCTTCTGGCAATTCACCAGAAGCATTAACGCCTTGTTTAACTAAATCGTTAATTAAATCACGATCGAAACCACCGGGAATAACAGTAACAAAGGCTTCACCACTACGTTTTGTGCCTTTGATAACACCATTACGATCAACATTTGCGTCACGAATCTGTCCTTGACGGACATCTTTAATGAAACGCGTGTAATCAACTTGTTGTTCAGTAGTGGTGCTCGGAGTGAACCCTTGGAATACCGACATTAAAACAACCGCTATTACCAACCATAAAATAAGATTTTTTGCCATATCGCTCAACTTAATGACCTCTTGTACTTTGAATGAACTTTTACTTAACCGTCAACTAGCACAGATAAACGGCTAGTTCTGAAATCAACCTAAACTTTTAAGTTGATGAGTCGTAATTTACTATAATTTAACGCTCGGAGCTATTTAAATCCGGTAGCAACCAAATATACTTCGCGTGAACGTGCACGTGACGAATCTGGTTTACGGGTTTTTACTGTTTTAAATGCTCCTCTTAAGTCTTGCATAAATTGCTCAAACCCTGCTCCTTGGAAGACTTTAACAACAAATGCGCCATTTTTCTTTAATACCTGATTACACATGTCTAATGCTAATTCAACAAGATACATACTTCTTGCGGCATCAGCACCGTCATTACCGGTAAAATTAGCGGCCATGTCAGACATAACAACATCGATATCTTTGCCGCCAATACGGTTTAGTAATGCATTAAGTACCGGTTCTTCTCTGAAGTCGCCTTGTAAAAAGTCAACACCAGCAATAGGGTCCATTGCCAGGATATCACAAGCAATAATTTGCCCGCCACTTCCAACGGCTTTGACCGCATATTCTGACCAACCTCCTGGTGCAGCACCTAGGTCGACCACTTTCATGCCTTTTTTAATCAGCTTATCTTTAACGTTTATTTCTTCAATTTTAAAGTATGCTCTAGAACGCACACCGAGTTTCTGAGCTTTTTTTACATACTCATCATCAAAGTGTTCTTGCATCCAACGGGTACTACTATTACTTAATTTCTTTTTACTCATTAATTTAACTTAATTAATTTGTTAATAATGCAAAACGATTTAACGTTTTATTAGTATTACAGAGTAGATGGAGGTAAAATAGTATTAATTCAAGCTAACTTGTAACGAAAATTGTTAATGAGCCTAAATAAAAAACAAATACAGTATTTAAAAGGTCTTGCGCACCCATTGAAACCAGTGGTTTTATTGGGTAACAACGGCTTAACAGAGGCAGTAGTTGCCGAAATTGATTATTCATTAAATCATCATGAATTAATTAAAATTAAAATCCCAACCGATGATCGTGACAGTAAAGCATTAATTGTTGAAGCTATTTGCCGTGAAACAGCGTCAATTAAAGTTCAAGTAATTGGTAAAACATTAATTATTTATCGTCAGTCACCAGAAAAGAAAATAAGAATTCCAAAAATTTAATTTTTACATTCTTATCTAAAAGAGCTTCGGCTCTTTTTTTATGTCTAAAATTTATGACTACACGCAGACTGACATTTAAAGATTACATTATTGACAACTATATTAGGATATCCTAATGTAGCTATAATAGAAAAATAATATTGACTCTTTTTAATCATTAAATATTAAGGTATTTATAAATGTTGAAAACTATCCCGACACTGATAGCTGAAATTAGAAAAAACATTCAAACTACATCGGCTCATGATGCTTACCTAAGTGCGAAAAAAGAGAAAAGCCTCTTTATTGACGTGCGTGAAGCGCAAGAAGTTGCCACTAGCCCTGTGATAAATTCAGTTAATATTCCACGTGGTGTTTTAGAGATGAATATTGGTAGCTGCACGACTGATGAAGACCAGCGTATATATCTTCATTGTGCAACCGGCGGCCGGGCGAGTCTTGCTGCTGAACAATTAAACCGTTTAGGCTATAAAAATGTTTGGGCTATTATATGTCAGCATAATGATGTTTGTTCTGCACAAGAAAAAAGTTAGCATCGCGACAATACTCCTATATTTTATTTAAGAGTAAAATTGAAAAGGCTAAACAATTGAGTTGTTTAGCCTTTTTTATCTCTTCAAGGAATACTAGATCGTTAGTTTTGATTTATTTAACGCTAATATTTGCCCGCCAATACCTTTAACATTCAACAAGTCTTCGACCGAGATAAACTTACCGTTTTCATTTCGGTATTTGACAATGGCTGCCGCTTTTTTCATGCCTATGCCTTTTAATAAGGATAAGGTCTTAATATCAGCATGGTTTATATCAATACGCTCGTCAATTTGATTAACATTGGCATTGGCATTGGCATTGGGCTCATTACCACCGACACTTTCAGCAAAGCTTAATGACGAAAAAGTAAAGGTCAGGCAAATAAGTAAGATTTTTGAAAAATTAATCATGATTATATCCTTTTATTGTAAATTCCATTACGCCTCACAAACAATAAACTGTTAATTTATTATTAATAAGACGTTAATAGGTTTAGGATAAAATTTTACTTTTGTCAATTTATAGCCATTAATAAAATTATGCTGATTGACCTTAATTAAGCGATAAATTAATCGACTGCAAAACTTGCTGTGGGTTTTCAGCTTGAGTAATAGGTCTGCCAATAACTAAATAATCAACACCAACGGCCATTGCCTGCTCTGGCGTCATAATACGTTTTTGATCATCACTGGCAGCACCTGCAGGTCTAATACCTGGCGTGATAAGCTTAAAGTCTTTACCTAAAGCACTTTTCAGGCTTTGAGCTTCCTGTGCTGAACAAACAACACCATCAAGGCCAGCTTCTTTTGTCAACTTTGCTAGCAGCATCACTTGCTCGGCTGGCGTTCGCGTAATACCTAAGCCCAGTAAATCTTCTTCACTCATACTGGTTAAAACAGTGACGGCAATAAGTAATGGGGCGTTATCACCGTATTTTTCTAATGCCTGTTTAGCTTTAACCATCATTTCATGTCCGCCACTGGCATGAACATTAACCATCCACACCCCCATCTCTGCTGCAGCAGTTACCGATTTTGCTACGGTGTTGGGAATATCGTGGAACTTTAAATCTAAAAAGACATCGAAGCCGCGCCCCGTCAATTCTTTAACAAACGCAGGTCCAAAATGAGTAAACATTTCTTTACCCACTTTTAAGCGACAATCCTTTGGTTGAATCTTATCAACGAATGCAAGCGCATCCGCTTTTTTATCAAAATCTAGGGCAACAACTACTTTTGCATCATTCATACTCAATCCTCAATTCTTAATTCTTAATTCTTAATTCTTAATTCTTAATTCTTTAATAATTTTTGAGTTCAAAGTCCTAAGGTTCAAGAGCAAAGAAAAAGCACGGAGCTGACGAAAGTCAGTGAGTACTTTTGAAGACGCTATTGAGTCTTAGGGCGAAGAAATCGGTAATTATTCTCCTTCAAGGCCCCGCACTGGTTTCAATTGTTCCCAGTCATGGCATGAAGGACACGCCCAATAATGTTTACTGCTATTAAAACCACAGGTTCGACAACTATAACGCGGTTTTAGATTCAAATAAGCGCCAATCAATTCTTTGATCATATCTAAATTTTCGGTGTTGTCATGCTCGGTAGAGTTAACCATTTGCATCTTAATAAAATGCTTAAAGCCTTTAATGGTTGGACGCTTTTTCAAAGCAAGTAAAATAAATTCTTTCGCTTTTTCGTTGCCATATTTAGCTTCAAGGTGACTTAAGTATTTTATCAGTGCGCTCGAACCACCGGTTTCATCATAAACTTTTCTAATAAATTTAAAATATTCATCGTCGGCATCTAACTGATGATAACAATTTTGCATTTCATCAATAACATCAGGAAAGAATTCTTTATCCTGAAGATAGATGTCTTGATAGCATCGGCAGGCTTCATTGAACTGTTGATGCTTTTCATAAATTTGTGCTAATAACCAATTAGCACGACAAGAATTAGCATCATAAATCAACGCCAACTCTAATAACTCTATGACTTCAATAAAGTTATCTTCTGCTAAGGCTGTTGTCGCTAATTCACAATAAAAATTAGCTAAGTTATGAAGAAGTTTTTTATCTTTAGTTTTAACAATGGCTTTTTTATGACTGATGCCTTTTGACCAATCTTTAGTAGACTGGTAAATACGCATTAAATAATCAAGGGATTTCAAGCCATAGTGTTTTGATTTAAGTAGCTTTTCAAACATGGTTTCAGCGCGGTCGTATAAGCCGGCACTAAAAAAATCTTTACCTAGCTCAAAAGCAGCTTGTTGCTTATCTTTAGCGGGTAAATGTTTCTGTCTAACTAAGTGCTCATGCACTTTTAATGCGCGGTCGAGCTCGCCACGGCGACGAAATAAATTAGCCATGGCAAAATGTGCTTCAACAGTATCATCTTCAACTTTAAGGGCTTCTAGTAAGTAGTCGATCGCTTTATCTTGTTGATTTGATAGGAGGTAATTTAAGCCTGTTGAATATTTTATCGACAAGGCTTGTTTAGCTGAGTGATCATTTTGTTTAACACTATTACGACCCATGAACCAGCCATAGCCCATTGCAACAGGGAGTAATAAGAACAATAGTTCTAACATATAATTTACACTGATTCTTTAGAGGATGATTTTTTAGGTTTTATCATTCGAACAAACTTCCACAATAATGCAAAGAGTAAGCCCAGTACAAAGCCCAAAGTGGTAAATAAACTGACAGCCGCAGCAACTGATAATTCAGTTCGGGCGATGAGATAATTCAATGTTAAGGTCTGCTCATTTTGACTACCAAAAATAAAAGCGATGACTAGTAAGCTGAACAGTAAAAACGCTGTAATATAAATACGCAAAATAAGTTACCTATGATGAAAATTAAGTTAAAAAAAACGGCATACCATTATAGCATGCCGTTTTATTGATAATTTATCAATTACGCTATTGAAAGATTTACTCTTTCACGTAACTCTTTTCCAGGTTTAAAATGAGGAACGTATTTACCTGCCAACTCAACGGATTCGCCAGTTTTAGGGTTACGTCCAACACGAGGAGCACGAAAATGTAATGAAAAACTACCAAAACCACGAATTTCAATACGCTCACCTTTTGACAAGGTTTGTGCCATCATTTCTAAGATTTCTTTAATAGACTGTTCAACATCTCTCGCTGATAAATGACTTAATTTATCGGCTAATCTTTCAATAAGTTCAGATTTGGTCATTTGACCTCCTGTGTTCATTAGTTTGAAGTTAATAGTGCCTTCTCGCCAATGGATTTTAAACGAAGAGAAGCGTTATATTTCAAACACTTCTCACCTTCAAGTGTCTAAATTAGTTTTTAGCGTTTTTAAACGCTGCAGCCATTGCACTTAAACCAGTTTCTTCAACTTGGTTTAGGTTATCCATAGCTTCACGTTCTTCTGCTTGGTCTTTAGCTTTGATTGATAAGCTGATAGCACGGTTCTTACGATCCACACCCATAAACTTAGTCTCAACACTATCACCAACAGATAATTCAGTTGACGCATCTTCGATACGCTCACTAGAAATATCAGATACGCGTAGGTATCCTTCAACGCCTTCGGCTAATTCAATTTTAGCGCCTTTAGCATCTACTTCGATAACCTTACCTGTAACAATAGCACCTTTCTTAGTATCTGCAAGGTACTGATTAAACGGATCATCTTCAGTTTGCTTAACACCTAAAGAAATACGTTCGCGCTCAGGGTCAACTTGTAGAACTACAGCTGAGATTTCATCACCTTTCTTGTATTCACGAACAGCTTCTTCACCGCCAGCCCATGAAATATCAGATAAGTGAACAAGACCATCAATGCCGCCGTCAAGACCAATAAAGATACCAAAGTCAGTAATTGACTTGATCTTACCTGATACTTTGTCGCCTTTGTTGAAGTTCTTAGCGAACTCTTCCCAAGGGTTAGCGATACACTGTTTAAGGCCTAAAGAAATACGACGACGTTCTTCGTCAATTTCTAATACCATAACTTCAACCGTGTCACCTAAGTTAACAACTTTAGATGGGTGGATGTTTTTGTTAGTCCAATCCATTTCAGAAACGTGAACTAAACCTTCAACGCCTTCTTGGATTTCAACAAAACAACCGTAGTCAGTTAAGTTAGTTACACGACCAGTAAGTTTAGCGCCTTCAGGGTAACGCTTAGCAATTGCTACCCATGGATCTTCACCTAACTGCTTCATACCTAGAGATACACGAGTACGCTCACGGTCAAACTTCAATACTTTAACTTGTATTTCGTCACCAACATTTACGATTTCACTTGGGTGCTTAACGCGCTTCCAAGCCATATCTGTAATGTGTAGTAAGCCGTCAATGCCGCCTAAGTCTACGAATGCGCCGTAGTCAGTAAGGTTCTTAACGATACCTTTAACTTCTAGGCCTTCTGCTAATGACTCTAACAATGCATCACGTTCTACGCTGCTTTCAGATTCGATAACGGCACGACGAGAAACAACAACGTTATTACGCTTTTGATCAAGCTTAATAACTTTAAATTCTAATTCTTTGCCTTCAAGGTGAGTTGTATCGCGAATTGGGCGAACATCTACTAATGAACCCGGTAAGAAAGCACGAATATCGCTAACTTCAACCGTGAAACCACCTTTAACTTTACCGTTGATAACACCGATAACAGTTTCTTTTTCTTCATATGCTTTCTCAAGCACTTGCCACGCTTCATGACGTTTAGCGTCATCACGTGAAAGAATAGTTTCACCAAAACCGTCATCTGTAGCTTTAAGAGATACGTCGACTTCATCGCCAACGCTTACATCAACTTCACCAGCGTTGTTTTTAAACTGGTTGATGTCAATAACACTTTCAGATTTAAGGCCAGCATCAACGATAACATTGTCTTTAGTAATAGCGACAATCGTACCTTTGATAATTGAACCAGGGCGTGTTTCGATTTCTTTTAAACTTTCTTCAAATAGTTGTGCGAAATTTTCAGTCATAACTTGCATATAAACTCAGTTATTAATCCAGTCAACATCAATGTTTCATGGGGTTATTTAATAGTGCCCAGTGCATCCGTACAGTAGGCTATAGGTTGATTTTTGAAGCTATATAGCTTCGTTTACGTTAACTTGCCATTGGCAAATGTTAAAATCTTAGCGACCACTTCATCAATAGAAAGATCAGTAGAATCAACAATTAACGCACCTTCTGCTGGGATAAGGGGAGCGACCGTACGGGTCTGATCTCGCTCATCTCGCTGACGTATGTCATCCAAAAGGCGCCCGATTTTAACATCAAAACCTTTCTCTTTCAACTGATTAAATCGACGTTGTGCTCGTTCTTCTGCAGAAGCGGTTAAAAATACTTTAACCGGTGCGTTACTAAAAACGATTGTTCCCATGTCTCTTCCATCAGCGACAAGCCCAGGAGCGACTTTAAAAGCACGTTGGCGACGTAAAAGCGCTTCACGCACTCGAGGGAAGGCTGCTATTTTAGAAGCGATAGCACCAACTTCTTCTGTGCGTATGCTATTACTAACATCTTCGCCTTCTAAAATAACTTTTCCTTCACCTTGACTGGTTATTTCAAATTGCACGTCTAAATGAGCAGCAATGGGGATCAAGGATTCTTCATCTTCGATAGTTAAATGGTGATGCAATGTCGCCACTGCAAGCACACGATAAATAGCTCCGCTGTCAAGCAAGTGCCAGCCAAGTTGCTCTGCAACTAAACGTGCGGCTGTGCCCTTACCTGCTCCACTAGGTCCATCTATAGTTATTACCGGTATTTGTTCTATCATATTTTTATCTACACTAAAGCTAGTTAAACTAAGTTAGTCACTTAATTTAAGCTTGATTGAGTGTTAGTCCCACTTGGTTTGCTAAGGTGACAAAATTAGGGAACGAAGTCGCTACATTGTCACACTCTAAAATTTGAATTTCGCCAGTAGCTCGTAATGAGCTAATCGCAAAAGACATGGCAATACGGTGGTCATCATGACTATGAATAGTCCCTGATGTTAATTGCCCACCAACAATATCTATACCGTCATCATAAACAGTACAGTCAATATCTAATTCTTTTAAGCCATCAGCCATTGCTTGGATGCGATCGCTTTCTTTCACTCTTAATTCTTCTGCGCCACGTAACCGTGTTGTACCTTCAGCACAAGCAGCCGCAATAAATATCGCCGGGAACTCATCAATGGCAAGCGGTACATCACGTTCGTTAATATCAATACCTTTTAATGGTGATGATTTAACCACAACATCAGCAACAGGCTCTCCGCCCGCCATACGCTCGTTGATGATGCTCAAATCGCCATTCATCTGCTGTAAAATATTAATAGCGCCAATACGCGTAGGGTTCATACCCACATTACGAATAGTCAACTGACCTTCTTTAGCAATTAAACCCGCAACCATAAAAAATGTTGCTGATGAAATATCGCCAGGTACTTGAATGTCGCAAGCCGTTAATTGATGGCCGCCTTCAATGGAAACCTTTTTACCCATCGGGGTATCTTCAACCTTTACCGGATAACCAAAAGCGGTCAACATGCGTTCAGTGTGATCGCGAGTAATACCGGGTTCGGTTACCGAGGTAATGCCGTCGGCATAAATACCCGCAAGTAATACACAAGATTTTACTTGCGCACTGGCCATTGGCAAGTCGTAATGAATCGCGGTTAAGGTTTGACCTTCATCAATACCTTGTGAAATAACCGGTGGCGTACCGTTTTCGGCAGCAGAGATATTTGCACCCATTAATTTTAATGGGTCAACAACGCGTGCCATAGGACGTTTATTTAAAGAACTGTCACCAGCCATTTGCCAAGCAAAATTTTGTCCGGCGAGTAATCCCGACATTAATCGGATAGTTGTTCCTGAATTGCCAATATTTAAAGCTTCTTGAGGTGCGGTCAAACCACGCAAACCTTTGCCATGAATAACAACATTTTGTTGCTTGTCAGGGCCTTCTATTTTTATGCCCATCGCCTTAAATGCATTCATTGTTGCTAAACAATCGTCTCCAGGTAAGAAACCCGAAACATGCGTGGTACCTTCAGCTAAAGAGCCAAACATAATAGAGCGATGCGAACATGACTTGTCACCTGGTACAATGATATCTCCGGATACTTTTCCGGCAAGGCCTGTGGTGATAGTTAATGTTTTATTTACTTGAGACATTTTTTTTCCATTAAATTAATGTTGTTTTATGACAATTTTTCAATCACTTTTACTAAATATAATTACTTATGTTGCTCGCCAGAACTATAAACGAGCGATGAAACAAAGATAAAACGATTACTTTGCCTGTTATTAGTTGCTGTTTTTAGCGGAAAATTCTTTCATAAAAGCAACCAACGCAGTTATACCTGCTAATGGCATAGCATTATAGATACTGGCACGCATACCACCCACCATACGATGACCCTTTAAAGCCATTAATCCCTGCGCTTCTGCTTGTTTTAAAAACTCATCATTCAAGCTTTCATCTGTTAACCAAAAAGGCACATTCATTAGACTACGATACTTTGCTTCAATATGATTTTGATAAAACGCGCTTTCATCAATATAACCATATAAAACCTCGGCTTTTTGTTTGTTTATCTTTGAAATTTCTTTAACACCGCCACGCTCTTTTAACCATTCAAACACTAAACCGGCTAAATACCATGCATAGGTTGGCGGCGTATTGTACATTGAATCGTTCTTTGCTAACACCTGATAATTCATGATTGACGGGGTTGTTAATTGAGCATTGCCTAATAAGTCATTACGTACAATAACAATAGTTAGACCAGAGGGACCAATATTTTTTTGCGCACCGGCATAGATAAGACCGAATTTTTTAACATCAATTTCATGAGACAAAATGGTTGACGACATATCAGCAACCAGTGGCACCCCATGAGTTTCTGGAATATCAAACATCTCGATACCGTCAACGGTCTCATTCGGGCAGTAATGTACAAAGGCAGCGTTAGGGTTTAAGCCCCACTCGTTACTTGATAATACGTGAGTTTCGCCTTCAACCTTACTGACAACATTGATCGCGTTTATTTCACCATAATGCTCAGCTTCTGCAGCGGCAGCTTTTGACCAAGAGCCAGAAATAATATAATCGGCTGATGTGCCTTTTGGTAGTAAATTTAAAGGGACCGCAGAAAATTGACCTCGACCACCACCATGACAAAACAAGACACTGTAATTTTCTGGTATTGCCATCAAATCACGTAAATCCGCTTCCGCTTTTGCTGCTACTACCAAAAACTCTTTACTGCGGTGACTCAGCTCCATCACTGAACTACCGGTATCTTGCCAATTGACAAATTCCACTTGTGCTTTTTTCATTACCTCTACAGGTAACATCGCAGGACCGGCACAAAAGTTAAATACTTGAGACATATAACACAACACCTTCTATAAAGTTTTAAATACGTTTGTCGATGCACTTGGTCAAACTGTTTTAATTATTTTTATTATAAACATCAATTTGGTCAACATTCTCTTGGGTAAAATAAGACTGCTCATCAAATGGAGATATGCTCCTGCATTTGCTTAATACCGTTCGTCCTGAACATCGTCACTCATTCACATCCATGTGATCGTGACATACCGTTCGTCCTGAACATCGTCACTCATTCACATCCATGTAATCGTGACATACCGTTCGTCCTGAACATAAAAAGGGCGGTGATTAGCCGCCCTTTAAACTGAATTTCTAGCGGTAACTATTCGTTATCACTTTCGATGAGTTGTTCTTCATCACTGTCAGCTTCTGGCAATACCTCTGTTGAAGTACTGTCAGTTGTCGAATCTATTAACTGCTCAGAAGTTTCTTCCGCTCCTTCGAGAACGTCTTCTTCTTCTATTTCGTCAATACGTTGCAATGCAACAACATGTTCGCCTTCAACCGTTCTAATAATACGAACACCTTGAGTATTACGACCAATAACACTGACTTCATTAACACGAGTACGCACTAAAGTACCGTTATCAGTGATAAGCATTATTTCATCTAAATCTTCAACCTGAACAGCGCCAACTACTGGGCCATTTCGGTCGCTGACTTTAATAGAAACAACACCTTTAGTCGCACGACTTTTCGCTGGGTATTCCGTTAACGCGGTACGTTTACCAAAGCCATTTTCGGTTATTGTTAATATTGGGCCATCATTAACTGGCACAATAAGTGACACAACCTTTTGATCACCTTCTAACTTAATACCACGAACACCAGTACCGGTTCGTCCGATAGGTTTTAATGCCCAGCGTTCTTCACCTGTTTCTGCGTCTAATTTAATTTCACCCGTTTCACTGTCACGAAGTTTCTCATTAAAACGAACAACTTTACCCGCATCCGAGAACAACATAATATCGTTGTAACCGTCGGTAATAGCAACGCCAATTAAGGTGTCATCATCACGTAAGTTAAGGGCTATAATACCGTTAGCACGTTGGTTTTTGTAAGCGGTAAGTGCTGTTTTCTTAACAGTACCTGAAGCCGTTGCCATGATAATAAACTTGTCTTCTGCATATTCACGAACCGGTAATATTGCGGTAATACGTTCACCTGCATCAAGCGGTAAAATATTAACAATAGGTCGGCCACGAGCAGTACGACTCGCTAAAGGTAATTGGAATACTTTCAACCAGTAGAGTTTTCCGCGATCTGAGAAACACAAAATAGTATCGTGGGTATTGGCAATGAGTAAACGTTCAATGAAATCTTCTTCTTTCATCTTAGTCGCTGCTTTACCTTTACCGCCACGGCGTTGTGCTTGATAGTCACTTAACACTTGGTATTTAACATAACCTTCATGCGATAACGTAACCACAACATCTTCTTCTGTGATCAAGTCTTCCATCGATAAGTCATGCGAAGCATTAGTAATTTCAGTACGACGTTCATCACCAAAATCATTACGGATAGTTTCTAGCTCTTCACGAATAATTTCCATTAAACGTTCAGGCGAACCTAATATATGTAATAACTCAGCGATAATATCGAGTAATGCTTTGTATTCAGATAAGATTTTTTCGTGTTCTAAACCAGTCAACTTATGTAAGCGAAGATCTAATATCGCTTGTGCTTGTTGCATAGTTAAGAAGTATTGACCGTCTTGAATACCGAAACCTTCTTCAACCCATTCAGGACGTGCTGCGTCATCACCAGCGGCGCTGAGCATATCGGCAACATTACCTAAATCCCAACCACGAGCCAGCAGTTTTTCTTTTGCTTCACTTGGCGTTGGTGAATTTTTAATTAATTCAATAATCGGGTCAATGTTCGCTAATGCAATCGACAAACCTTCTAGTAAATGCGCGCGTTCACGTGCTTTACGTAATTCAAAGATAGTACGACGAGTAACAACTTCACGGCGATGAAGGATAAACTCTTCAAGCATTTCTTTGATATTAAATAATTTAGGTTGGCCGTTAGTTAACGCCACCATATTTAAACCAAAAGAAACTTGCATTTGGGTAAGTTTGTACAAGTTATTTAAAACAACTTCACCGACTTCTCCACGTTTAATTTCAATAACCATGCGCATGCCGTCTTTATCAGACTCATCGCGTAGCGCTGAAATACCTTCAAGGCGTTTTTCTTTTACTAGCTCCGCCATCTTTTCGATAAGGCGCGCTTTGTTTACTTGATAAGGTAACTCATGAACAACAATCGTTTCTTTACCGGTTGTTTCATGAACTTCGATATCGGCACGGGCGCGAATTTTAATTTTGCCACGACCAGTACGGTAAGCTTCTTCGATACCGGCACGACCACTGATAATACCGGCTGTCGGAAAATCAGGACCAGGTATATGTTCTAATATCTCTTCAAAGGTCAAATCACTATTTTCAATCAGTGCTAAACAACCGTTTATCACTTCTGTTAAATTGTGAGGAGGTATATTGGTTGCCATACCTACCGCGATACCTGAGGTACCATTCACTAATAAATTAGGAATACGCGTTGGCATAACAACAGGTATATATTCAGTACCGTCATAGTTAGGTACAAAATCTACCGTTTCTTTATCAAGATCGGCTAAAATAGAATGTGCTATTTTTGACATTCTGATTTCGGTATAACGCATTGCTGCTGCAGAGTCACCGTCAACCGAACCAAAGTTACCTTGACCATCTACTAGCATGTAGCGTAATGAAAATGGTTGCGCCATACGTACTATTGTATCGTAAACGGCAGTGTCGCCATGTGGGTGGTATTTACCTATTACATCACCAACAACACGTGCTGATTTTTTGTAAGGTTTATTGAAGTCATTACCAAGTACATTCATCGCGAATAATACGCGGCGATGAACAGGTTTTAAGCCGTCTCGTACATCTGGTAATGCACGACCTACAATTACGCTCATGGCGTAATCTAGATAAGAATTTTTTAGCTCATCTTCAATATTGACAGGTACAACATTGTTTGACAAATCGGTCATAAGTCGATGGTATCCCTTAACTTAGCAAGAATTTTGAAAGTTTTTTCGAAATTATAATTATTAATTAACACAGCATACTAGCATAGTTTTAATGAGATGCCATACCGCTTTATTATCTAAAAAGCACTAAAAATGGCCGTGCTGAAAAGTCACAAATCCCCAAGTGGTTATTTATTGTTCAGCATTTTATCTGCCTCAATATTGTTAAGATTTTTGTTGTTCAAAAACACGGCGTTTTGCAATCGCTTTTTCAGTAATAGTTTTATCTAAAACTTTACCCAAGCCAAGTAAAAAATAAACTTCAGCGATAACAAACAATGGGCCAATAAGTAATTGATTAATATCATCGAGAAAAGCAGGTTTTGCTTTTTCATAGTGATGACCAATAAATTGGATAACCCAACCAATAACGAAAACGCCGATAGCAATTAGAATATGATGTTCTGCTGTCACAACTTCATGAACACTCCACATTAAAGGGCCAAATAAAATAAACGCGAATAGTGCCAGTGGCAACGATAACAATAGATAATAAAACAGCACAATAACCGGTACTATGCCTGCCAAAGTAAAGTTAACCTGTTCAATACCTAAGTAATTATTAATAAATGTTGATTCAATTTCAAAGGAAACACTGGCCAGTAATAAGGCAATTGACCAAATAATCATCGGCACACCAATAAAGTGGCTGTTAATGTTTTTTCTATTTAAATGGACACTTTTATAAGTGGATAGTTGTTCTACTACTGATTTCATTATGACCTCTTAGGGTTTATCTCATCTTACTTGTTAAGCAATAATTTATCGCTATAGCTACTCAACATCAAGATACAATTACAATTACAATGCATTTTACGCCAAGTCGCTATATTGTTCTATTGATTGGGTTGTCCATAATAAAAAACCCTGCCGAAGCAGGGTTTTATTTATCAACATAAAGTGAACGGGTTGCCCCCTTTCTTTAGGTTATTTGGGTGTAGCTTGTAGATTTAATGTCATACCTGAAGCTGCTGAATAACCGTAGATATCCACATACCATACACCTTTAGCTGGGTCGGTAAAGTTACAAGCTTCATTGTTACCATTTTTATAAGGACGACAATCATAAACAGACGCTGTTGACTGTTTACCTTGTGTTACATATAAATCTGCATCACCTGAACCACCTGAAAGTGTAACCGTTAGATCGGCATAACCATCGGCTAAGTCAAGGGTGTAACGTTTCCATGTTCTTCTTGCAACAGTAACATTATTAATTGTGCTATCAATCGGATTAATCGTATTACCACCACCCGTAGTAGGTTCAGTGTAACTACCCGTTAAACTAACACCAGCAAAATCACTATAGGCTTTAAGTCTTACGTAGTAAGTGCCACCGGCTTGCGTACTTGCACACGATTCAACATTACCTGATTTATAAGGGCGACAATCGTAAACACTGTCGGTTGGCTCAGCACCAAACTTCACATATAAATCTGCATCACCACTACCACCTGTCATAGCAAAATTAATATCTGTTGCGCCAGCAGGTACTTCCATGGTGAAAACTAAATCATTACCCGTAGCAGCCGTTAACTCAGTTTTAACCTGACCATTTTCAAGGACAGTATCTGGTATTGTTCCACCACCACCGCCAGTGTCACCGCCAGAGCCATCACATCCATTCGCGGTAATGTAATCGATCGCATCTTTAGTTTGGGCTAAACCATAACCAAATTTGACATCGCGACCCGCAGCACCTAAATCTTGTGCACTACTATTTAATACGTTACGAATTTCAACGTTAGTGCAGCTTGGGTGATGACTCCACACCAAGGCAGCAACACCAGCAACATGAGGAGATGCCATTGAAGTACCACTCATTTTGCCATAATTACCCGCGCCAATATTTATACTGGCGCTTAAGCCAATATTATTTTTCATCGCTGCGCCGTCCGTATCAGATACGGTAACACTTGGGATAGAGGTTGCGTTTGCGTCACCTAACGTGCCACCAAAGCTTCCCGGTGCATTGTTATAAAGAATTGCGCCTACACCCCCACTGTCTTGACAAGCTTTAACTTTATCGTAAAACGAAATATTGCCACGTTGAATTAAACAAACACTACCTGCTGCGCCTGTGTCTATAGTTTCGCCCGTGGCAAAGTCATAGAGAGAACCCGTTGCTTGACCTTGGTTTTCCATCGCATTAGCGGTATAACCGACATTAGCGACAGATACTTCAACGACTGAACCTGAACCTTCAGGATAAATAGAATAAACATCAACACCTGGGCCAGATATCTCTACTTGGCTATTTTTTTGTGAAAAGTCAGCTAGGGCTTTATTACTGTCAACAGCAGCAACTGACATCACTGCATCGTAAGAAGCTGGAAAGCTTTCTAAATCAGTAGTTGCTGTAGCAACACCATCATTACCGGCTGCAGCTATAAGTAAAACGCCTGCATCATAGGCCGCTTGAATACCATTTTGTTCGCTGGTACTTGAACCAGAACCACCTAAGCTCATATTAATAACGTCTGCGCCGTTACTGACACAATCATTAATAGCACTAACAAGTGTTGAAGAATATCCCCAGCCCGCGGCATTAAATACTTTTATAATGTGCAAATTAGGATCGGTGCCAATAACACCGCGAACACCAATACCATTATTAAGCGCGGCAATTGTTCCTGCTACGTGAGTACCGTGTGGACCACCTTGATCATACCAGTTACCTGTACCACTATTGCTTGTGCCAGTTATTGTGCCTCCTTGTGCCCCCATGTCTTCATGAGGTAGGTCTAAACCTGAATCAATAATACATATTTTCTTACCGCCAGCATTTGCAGAAGCAATCATATCGTCAACTTGATCGGCTTGAACCATACCAATACCATAAGGCACCGTTTGTGCCATAAAACGACGTGGTAGATCTTCTTCTACGTATTCGACATTATCGTCCATTGCTAAACTCATCGCTTGTGATGTAGATAGCTCAGCACTGATCATATTAACATCTGGAAATTCGGCTTTAACATTGACCCGCAATTTCTTTAATTTTTCCTTAACAGCGGCAAGACGAACAAAGGCGTTTTGGCTACCAATGAAACTCGTTGCTTGATTGCTGGCTGTTTGGTTATTAGCTGTTTGCTTGTATTTGATAATAAAGCGTTTGGGTAAAGGTGAACTGGTTACTTCAGATAATACATTATCTGCGTTTTGTACGCTAAGCGGTTGAGCAGCGTAAAGTGCTGTCGATATTGATACCGACAATATACTAGCAGTGGTCAATATTAATGATTTCTTTGTTATCTTATTCGACATCTATATTCCTACCTATTAAGTTAATTTTAATTATTATTTTTTTGCTGGGGGAATTTCAAATGAGAGTGATACATCATTATCGAAGCAGCAATGACCATAACATCAAGGTTTAATATATTACAAGCATGTTATTTAAATGTTAAATAAAAAAAACAACAATAAGAATGATAATTACATAAAAAGCAACGAGTTATAATATTAAACTTTATTTTTACTGCTCGATGTTAGTGGATAAAGGCTTAAACCAAGGGTATTTATAGCTGATAAAAATCAGTAGTGAGTAAGATAGTAGCGATAAAAAGTCTTAATGTGCCCTACTTTTCTCAGCCTTGGCTCGTCTGCATTAGCATATGACTTATCCACTTTTAACGAGGATAACAAACTCAACGTTCAGTACTAGGCGAACCATTTACTTTAGTTTAGAATTACTGACAATAATTGATTAAAATAATGAAAATGTAATGTCGACAACTAACAACACTAAAGCTGTTAACGTAAATGAAGAAGAAATTGCCAAATTTGAAAAGGTTGCAAGCCAGTGGTGGGACCTTGATGGTGATTTTAAACCATTGCATCAAATAAACCCTATTCGCCGACAATTTATTTGTCAGCATGTCGGCGACATTTTTGGTAAAAAAATTATTGATGTTGGCTGTGGTGGGGGTATTTTAGCTGAGAGTTTAGCCAAACTTGGTGGCGATGTTACTGGGATTGATCTTGGCGAAGAGCCATTAAATGTAGCAAGATTACATGCGTTGGAGAGTGGTTTAACGGTCGATTATCAAAAAATACCCGCCGAAGACAAAGCGATTGATCAACCCGAAAAATTTGATGTAGTCACTTGTATGGAAATGCTTGAGCACGTACCCGATCCCGCTTCAATTATAGAAGCTTGCGCTAAAATGGTAAAACCCGGTGGTTATGTCTTCTTTTCAACATTAAACAAATCAATAAAATCATATTTATTGGCTATTGTTGCCGCCGAAAAAGTCCTTAAAATAGTCCCGGACGGTACACACGACCACAAAAGTTTTATTCGTCCATCGACCTTAATTGGCTGGGCTGAATCATTTGATCTCAAATGCATTGATGCCGCAGGTATTCATTACAACCCGCTGACAGAGAATCACAAACTTATTTCATCACTAGATGTAAATTATATTCTTTGTTGTCAAAAAATTTAAATAAGGGAATGTCCATTGCGAACTACTAAAATTTCAGGGGTATTATTTGATCTTGACGGTACCTTATTAGATACCGCCAATGATTTAGGTGCAGCACTTAACTACGTTTTACGAAAATATAACTTAGCAGAAGTGGCTCGTGAAGATTATCGTCCAATCGCTTCTGATGGCGCATTAGGGTTATTAACACTGGGTTTTGCACAAGCTTTAAAAAACTATGATTACGAAGTGTTACGTGCGGAATTTCTCGCTTATTACCAAGAAAATATTGCGGTACATACCTGTCTTTATCCTGGCGTAGCTCAATTACTGTTGACGTTGAATGAACGAAACATTCCTTGGGGTGTGGTGACGAATAAGCCAGAAGGTTTAACAAGACTATTGTTGCCTTATTATAGTGAATTTGAAAAATGTTTATCACTGGTTGGTGGTGATACTTTCACCAACCGAAAACCACACCCAGAGCCTATCCTCAAAGCTTGTGAACAAATATCAGTGCCAAGTGAGCTATGTTTGTATGTCGGAGACGCTTTGCGTGATATTGAAGCCGGCAATAGTGCTCAAGCAACTACCGTTATTGCAAAATGGGGCTATATTATCGCTGGTGAAGATTGTAAAAACTGGCAAGCGGACTATCACGCTGAAAGCCCTTTAGACATCTTATCATTACTGTAATAATGTTAAGCCAAGCGCGGATAAAGTAACGGTTTAAATCCAGTGACACAGGTTCTTAACTTACTATAACCAACACATAAAAAAGCCACTCAACAGTGGCTTTTTTCTTAATAAAACACCCATAATAAAGTAGAGCTTGGTTAACTGTTAGTCAATATTGTCAGGGCCTACTCGCACAATTAACTTACCAAAATTCTCACCTTCTAATAAACCAATAAAAGCGTTTACTGTATTTTCTAGTCCGGTAATTAAATGCTCTTTATAGTTAATTTCACCTGCCATTAACCATTTTACCATTTGCTCGCTAAACTCATTATAACGATGACCATAATCATCAAAGACAATAAAGCCTTGCATTTTTATACGCTTAACAAGTAATGTTCCCATCAATGAAGAAAGTCTGTCAGGTCCACTAGGTAATTCTGTCGCATTGTACTGAGAAATTAAGCCACACAAAGGAATACGGGCACAGCTATTTAATAGTGGCATAACAGCGTCAAAGACTTTACCGCCAACGTTTTCAAAATAGACATCAATCCCTGATGAACAAACGGCCGCTAGTTGCTCAGCTAAGTCATCACTTTTATGATCAAGACAATGATCAAACCCTAAACTGTCAACTGCATAGGTACATTTAGTCTCACCGCCAGCAATACCGATCACTTTACAGCCTTTTAATTTAGCTATTTGACCCACTAAACTTCCAACCGCTCCTGTTGCAGCAGCAACGACTACCGTTTCACCTGCTTTTGGTTGACCGATATCCAATAAACCCATGTAAGCCGTTAGCCCAGGCATACCCAAAACACCTAAGGCATGAGATGGGTTAACCATATCATTATCAAGCTTGAGCAATTCACTACCATGAATAACGCTATAATCCTGCCAGCCACCAAAAGCGACAACCCAATCACCTTTTGTGTAATCATTGTGATTTGATTCTTCTACTCGACAAACACTTCCACCCACCATCACTGCATTTAAAGCGACGGGATCGGCATAAGACTTAGCATCATTCATTCGCCCTCGCATATAAGGGTCGAGTGAAAGAAAAACCGTACGAAGTAATACTTCGTTAGCTTGAGGGATGGGTTTATTACTAGTAACGAGATTAAAATTTTCTGCTTTTGGCGCGCCAACGGGTCTTGATGCTAGCACCATTTGGCGATTGATATCTGTTGTTTGAGTCATAAGAGTTACTCCTGTAAAGAGCCAGTAAAAGCGCTAAGTGTGTTGGGATTAAAAAAAGCCAATATAAGAGAAATATATCGACCTTTTATGAATAGGGGCAGCGTGTCAATTAAACAGGCTACTCATTTTTATTTTATCTTTACAAGGCTTGCGTTAAAATCTCTCGGCTTATTGCTAGAGTAATATCACTATTTTCACCTAGTGCTGTCATGCCATGTTGCTCTAATCGTTCGACAAGGGAATCAATATCAGCGCTACCAAGATCAACGTGAGATAAGCGCGTTGGTACCTGCATCTTTTCAAAAAACTCTTCTGTTAAACGGATAGCTTGATCAATACGTGCATTATCATCACCTTCAGTTATCTGCCAAACACGTGTTGCATATTGAAGTAATTTTTCACGCTTTTGCTCACGACGTACTTTCATCACGGCAGGTAACACAATAGATAAGGTTCGAGCGTGGTCAATACCAAAGGCACCTGTTAATTCATGGCCTATCATATGTGTTGACCAATCTTGTGGTACTCCAGCACCAATAAGACCGTTTAGTGCCATAGTGGCCGACCACATAATATTTGCTCTAACGTCTAAATCATCTTTAGTTGCCGGGGCTAAGGCTTTAGGTCCTTCTTCAATTAAGGTTTGTAATAAACCTTCACTGAACCTGTCTTGTACTTTGCCATTAACGCTGTAAGTTAAGTACTGTTCAATGGTATGAATAAAAGCATCAACAACACCATTACCAATTTGACGATCTGATAATGAGAAGGTCACACTTGGGTCTAACACCGCAAATAATGGACGCACTAAAGGACTAGAAAAAGGGAGCTTATTACCGTCTCGTGTTACCACGGAATTACCATTACTTTCTGAGCCAGTGGCAGGTAAAGTTAACACCGCGCCAATGGGTAAAGCTTTAGTGAACGCTTGCTGTTTGGCAAGAATCTCCCAAGGGTCATCACCTTCAAATAATGCCGCTGCGGCAATAAATTTAGCGCCATCAACAACAGAGCCACCGCCAACAGCAAGTAAATAATCAATATTTTCAGCTTTGATGATCGTTTGCGCTTTCATTAAAGTGTCGTAAGTTGGGTTAGGTTCAATGCCTGAAAATTCAAAGTAAGTGTGCTCTTTAAGCGCATCAATAACTTGCTTATAAACACCATTACCTTTGATTGAACCTCCACCGTAAACAATGAGTACTCTTGCATCTAATGGTATTTCTTTTGAAATGGTTTGAATTTCTCCCGGGCCAAAATTAATTTTAGTTGGGTTTTGAAAATTAAAATTTAACATTTATATGTCCTTAAAGATAAAGCGTTAAATCGATTAGCTAAACAGGTTAGCTAATCGAGTTGTCTGTTCTAAGTACCTATGCTGAAAGGTGAGTTAATAATTTTTCAGCGGCTAATGCCGAGCTAGCTGGGTTTTGACCGGTAATAATGAGGCCATCTTGAATTGCAAAGGCATGCCAATCTTGAGCCTTTTGGTATTCGCCGCCACGTTTAATCAATTCATCTTCTACTAAAAATGGCACAACTTCAGTTAGTTGAACCGCTTCTTCTTCACTGTTAGTAAAACCGGTTACGGCTTTGCCTTTAACAGCAAAATCACCAGAAGGTTGTTTTACATTTAACAAGGCAGCACTTGCATGACAAACTGTTGCAACAGCTTTTCCGGCGTTAAGAAAGTTTTCAATCAAAGTAATTGAGTCAGTATTGTCGGTAAGATCCCATAATGGACCATGACCACCAGGATAGAATACTGCATCAAAGTCAGCTTCATTAACAGAAGCCAATATTAGCGTATTAGCGATTTTAGCTTGTGCTTCGCTGTCTGCATCGTAACGGTCTGTCGCAGCTGTTTGAAAGTCTTCAAGTGTGCTAGTTGGGTCTATTGGTGCTTGTCCACCCTTAGGTGTTGCTAAAGTAACTTCGACACCCGCATCGATAAAGGCATAATAAGGGGCGGCAAATTCTTCAACCCAAAAACCGGTTTTTTGGCCTGTGTTACCAAGCTCATCATGTGAAGTAAGTACCATTAATATTTGTTTAGTCATTATCATTCATCCGTTTGGTTATATAAGTGAGTTTAGGTGTTCGTTTCTTCTATGTAGCTAGTATATGCCTAAGAACAAACATGAACAATGCAGATAAAACTGACATCATTGTATCAATAATTGATACAATGATTAGCAAAGTCAAATATTAGCTAGTTATTACCTCAATAGGTGCTGTTATGGATATCTCATTTGAACAACTCAAAAGTATGGTTGTATTCGCTCAAGTCATTGAACAAGGTAGCTTAAGTGCAGCCGCTAAACATTTAGGACTATCAAGAGCAGTAGTAAGTTATCATTTGAAGAAGCTTGAAGCGCAGCTCGAGGTAAAGTTACTTAATCGTTCAACACGTGCGATTAACCTTACCGAAGCGGGTCAAGCCTATTATGAACGCTGTCGAGTTATTGCTGAGCAAGCCAGTGCCGCCAATCAGCAAATTGAAAATTTCAAAAATGAACCTATCGGCTTACTTAAAATAACGTGCCCGGTAAATGTTGGTTTGCAGACCGTTGTGCCGGCGCTGAACGAATTTAAAAAAATTTATCCCAAAATAGCACTCGATGTGATGTTAACTGATGAGGTCGTTAATATTATGAAAGAAGGTATCGATTTAGCGATTCGCGGTGCCCCCTTACCTGACTCTGGTTTACAAGCAACTAAACTGGCGACGCTACAAACATGCCTTTGTGGCGCACCTGAATATTTT
Organism: Colwellia sp. BRX8-7; assembly: GCF_014077275.1. Taxonomy (NCBI): domain Bacteria; kingdom Pseudomonadati; phylum Pseudomonadota; class Gammaproteobacteria; order Alteromonadales; family Colwelliaceae; genus Colwellia; species Colwellia sp. BRX8-7. The sequence continues at coordinate 141,415 of NZ_JACGVP010000006.1, forward strand.
CTGCAATTTGGCCGCCCCACTAAACCGGCTGATTTAAGCGACCACCAATGGGTTATTTATAAATTAACCTCTGGAGTGTTAACCTTGACTAAGGGCAGTCGTTCGTTCAGTGTCACCACAAAAGGCAGTATTAGTACCAATAATGCCGCCGCACGTACTGCCTTTGTTGAAGCAGGGCATGGTCTGGGCCGTATTCCTATTTACGATGCTTGGCCAAAAATAAAAGCAGGCACTTTAGAAACAGTGCTAGATGATTATGCTTTTAGCGACATTAATGTCTTTGGTGTCTTCCCGCCTGGTACAGCCAATTCCAAAAAGCTGCGCTTATTACTTAACTTCTTAAAAGAGTATTTCACCAGCCAAAGTATAATAAAAAAGCAATAACCCCACTTATTAATGTATATATTTTTGTGTGGACCAACCGCTCTTATGATCTACTAATAACTAGCGGATAAACTTTATACAAGTTGTCATCGTAACGCTTAACCTAAACAGTCTATATCAGCATTATTGTTCATTTAGTGCCCTTCCTGCTTAAAAAAAAGCAACGTGTTGTTTTTATTAGAAATTAAGTTTTAGCTGACAAAAACAACCAATAAACGGGTAATTTTATTTAAAAATAAATTACCCACAAAAATTAATTAAAATAAACGTTGCGTTTTTGTAATATCAAAAATAAAAAGCACTACTAAGTTAGTCGTTACTAACTGAACTTTTACTCTAAAGAAAGTTATTAAAAACTATGCTTTTTATCACTTGCAAAAACAGCCAAACCTCATTATCTTGTGATCAGTTTTTAGAAAACCCCTATATATAGTGTATTTGTTGTTCAGATGTTTTTTTGTGCTAATTTACATTTTAGGGAAATATAATACTGATAAGTGTTCACTTAACGTTTTCTTTAGTTGACAACGTTAGGTAAATAAAGCGACCAGCATAATTAATAAATGACAGGCTCTTCATGACTAATAATCTTTTTGTAAGTAAGCGTAACGGCAAAAAAGAACTCATCGATTTAGAAAAAATTCATCAAGTTATCACTTGGGCTGCTGAAGGCCTTGATAACGTTTCGGTGTCACAAGTTGAGTTGAAATCTCATATTCAATTCTACGACGGTATCAAGACTGCTGACATTCATGAAACTATCATTAAAGCCGCCGCTGATCTTATTTCAGAAGAGACACCTGATTATCAGTATTTATCAGCACGTTTGGCTATTTTTCATCTACGTAAAAAAGCCTACGGCCAATTTGAGCCGCCTAAATTATTTACCCATGTTGTTAGTATGGTAGAAAATGGTAAATATGATGAACATCTTCTAGCTGATTACAGCGAAGCAGAGTTTGAACAAATGGAAAAATTTCTTGTTCATCCTCGCGATTTAGACTTTAGTTACGCCGCAGTCAAACAATTAGAAGGTAAATACCTTGTCCAAAACCGGGTAACGGGTGAAATTTACGAAAGTGCTCAGTTTTTATATATCTTAGTGGCCGCTTGTTTATTTGCTAAATATCCTGTTGAAACACGTTTAAAATATGTTGAAGGTTTTTATCACGCGATTTCAACCTTCAAAATATCGTTACCTACACCTATTATGGCAGGGGTACGTACGCCTACTCGTCAATTTTCATCTTGTGTATTAATTGAATGTGGTGACAGTTTAGACTCAATAAACGCGGCTTCTAGCTCTATTGTTAAATATGTTTCACAACGAGCAGGCATTGGCATCAATGCTGGCCGTATTCGCGCTTTAGGTAGTTCGATACGTAATGGTGAAGCCTTTCATACCGGTTGTATTCCGTTTTTCAAGCATTTTCAAACGGCTGTTAAAAGTTGTTCACAAGGGGGAGTTAGAGGCGGGGCAGCTACGTTATTCTACCCACTTTGGCATTTAGAAGTTGAAAGCTTACTGGTCCTTAAAAATAACCGAGGTGTTGAAGAAAATCGTGTCCGTCATTTAGATTATGGCGTGCAATTCAATAAGCTTATGTACACACGCTTAATTAAAGGAGAGTCTATTACTCTCTTTAGCCCGAGCGATGTTCCTGGCCTTTATGATGCTTTTTTTGAAGACCAAGAGAAATTTGAAGCCTTGTATGTAAAATATGAAGCTGATGATTCAATTCGTAAAAAATGCATTAAAGCTATTGAGTTATTCACCTTATTTGCTCAAGAGCGTGCCAGCACAGGTCGAATTTATTTACAGAATGTTGATCACTGTAATACGCACAGCCCATTCGATCCGAAACAAGCACCAATTCGCCAAAGTAATTTGTGTTTAGAGATTGCGCTACCGACACAACCAATGAATGATATTAATGATCCAAATGGCGAAATTGCCCTTTGTACTTTGTCAGCCTTTAACTTAGGCGCAATAGAAAGCTTAGATGAATTAGAAGGTTTATCAGACCTTGCAGTTCGAGCGCTTGATAGTTTACTTGATTATCAAAACTACCCGATGCCAGCTGCTTACAATGCCACTATAGGCAGAAGAACATTAGGTATAGGCGTAATAAACTATGCTTATTACTTAGCTAAAAACGGCGTGTATTATTCAAATGGCAGTGCTAACAATTTAACTCACCGTACCTTTGAAGCCATTCAATTTAATTTATTAAAAGCATCAAATGAATTAGCAAAAGAAAAAGGCGCTTGTCCTAAATTTAATGAGACACGTTTATCGCAAGGTATTTTACCGATTGACACTTATAAAAAGACCATTGACGGCATTACCGGTGAACCCCTTCATCTTGACTGGGAAACTTTGCGAGAGAGTATCAAGACACATGGCGTAAGAAATTCAACGGTTTCCGCGTTAATGCCATCTGAAACTTCATCACAAATTTCAAATGCTACAAATGGAATTGAACCACCAAGAGGTTTAATCAGTATAAAGGCTAGTAAAGATGGTGTTTTAAAACAGGTTGTACCTGAATATCAAAGATTAAAGGGTAACTATGAGTTACTTTGGAATATTCCAAATAACGAAGGTTACTTGCAGCTAGTGGGTATCATGCAGAAGTTTATTGACCAAACCATCTCTGCAAATACTAACTACGACCCTGCACGCTTTGAAGGCGGAAAAGTACCGGTGAAGCAAATCTTAAAAGATATTTTAACCGCTTATAAATTAGGCGTTAAAACCATGTATTACCATAACACCCGTGATGGTGCGTCTGAGAATATGCTCGGATTAGAAGAAGAAGACTGTGAAGGCGGCGCATGTAAAATTTAATTGTGCGCACAAAAAAAAGCTTCATTGTTTTTTAACAATGGAGCTTTGAGCATAATCAGTCATACCTATAATTTTTAAAAACAAAATTTCGATAACAGGCTGTGACTTTCATGCGTGTTATCAAGGAGTAATAGATGTCCTACACCACGTTTAATCAAGTTCCTAATAATGCGCTACTCGAGCCAATGTTTTTAGGTAACAGTGTCAATGTCTCACGATATGACCAACAACGTTTTATCGCCTTTGAAAAACTTATTGAAAAACAGTTATCGTTTTTTTGGCGTCCTGAAGAAATTGATGTATCAAAAGACAGATCTGATTGGCAAAGTTTAACGCCTTCAGAAAAGCATATTTTCATTTCCAACCTAAAATATCAAACTTTGCTTGATTCTATGGCAGCACGCTCGGTGAATGCGATGTTTTTACCGCTGGTTTCATTACCAGAAGTAGAAACTTGGATAGAAACCTGGGCTTTCAGTGAAACCATTCATTCTCGCTCTTACACGCATATTTTGAGAAACTTGTTTTCAGATCCAAGTGAAATATTTGACGACATCGTTGTTAACCCAGCTATTTTAAAGCGTGCATCCAGTATTTCTAAATACTTTGATGCCGTGATCATCACCACACAACTACTCCAGTCACAAGGTGACGGTACCTATGAAGTCGATGGTGAAATGATTGAAGTATCAACTCGCAAGCTTAAAGAGCGCTTATACTTGGCTGTTTGTTCGGTCAACGCTTTAGAAGCCATTCGCTTTTATGTCAGCTTTGCCTGTTCATTTGCTTTTGCCGAGCGTGAGTTATTAGAAGGTAACGCAAAAATTATTAAGCTTATTGCTCGAGATGAAGCTTTGCATTTAACCGGTACTCAACATATTTTAAATAACTGGTTATCCGGTAGAGATGATCCTGAAATGAAAATCATTTCTCAAGAAATGAAAGAGCAAGGATTACAGATATTTCTTGATGTTGTTGAACAAGAAAAAGAATGGGCTCAGTACCTATTCAAAGACGGTTCAATGATTGGCTTGAATGCGGCAATATTAAATCAATATATTGAGTACATTAGTAATCAACGCTTAACGGCTATTGGTTTTGATGCACCCTTTGATATAAAAAGTAACCCATTACCATGGATGAATGCTTACTTAGTATCAGACAATGTTCAGGTCGCTCCACAAGAAACAGAGATATCGAGTTACTTAGTTGGTCAAGTCGACTCTTCTGTATCAAGTGATGATTTTGATGGCTTTGACCTTTAATGGTTTTAACCTCCAGATAAAGAAGCGATTATCATGCTTTCTTATCACATCATTAGCACATTTTGCGTTTAAGCCTTTTTAAATGAAAAGTGCTAATGATATGACTATGTGCCCGCAAAAATTGTCTGAAAGTAAGAAAGCTCATCGTATTTTTGTCGATAATAAAACCATTACCTTTCAAGCCAACGATAAAAGTTTACTAGAGTGTTTAGAAAAGGCTAATGTGGAAGTGCATTATCACTGTCGTGACGGTTTTTGTGGGGCGTGTCGAGTAACCTTAGTTGAAGGCGAAATTAGCTACCCTCAAGGAGAGCCACTCGCTTTTATTGGCGATGGAGAAGTGCTCTCTTGCTGTTGTGTGCCAAAGAGTGACATCAAACTTATCGTTGAATAACTAATACTAGGATTACTAACGGGTCTTTAAACATTGGAGAATCAACGCGTATAGATGTTGAGCGACAAATATACCCGTCACTCATCATCAGCATCTATTAATCTTATACTTATAATTGAGCGCTTAACCTAACTTCTATACCGCCTAAAACCTTAGTTAACTCTGCGGCAACCGGTTGATACAATTGTTGATAACGCGCAGTATCTTCAATACTTACCGCTTCATCTAGCGCTTTAGTCAATTCAAACAGTTGCATAGCTCCTACTGAGCAAGAAACACCTTTTAAGGTATGTACTAAGTGTTTACAAGCAGTTTGATCATCAGTACTGATCGCTTGTTGAATCTTTTCACTGTCTTTTGAATGGTCTTCATAAAACATCACCAGTATTTCAGCAAAAAGGTCTTCATCTCCAAGCACATTACCAATACCTATTTCAGCATCAATACCTGGATATTCGTCTTCACTGGTCACCGGTAACTCATCGATAATACCCTCAGCGGCAACCGTAGTTGATTCTTGATGCACCTTCACTTTATTTCTACCACTGTGCTTTGCTTCATATAGGCTAAGATCAGCTTCTTTTAACAAGCCTTCTAAGTTCATCTCATCGTCCTTGCCTAATGATAAGCCAATACTGACTGTTACAGACACCTTTTCATCTTTGCTATCATCAATATATATTTTACTATGTTCTACTCTTTCTCTTAAGCGTTCACAGGCAATGAGCGCATTCTCTGCAGAGGTATTTGCCATACATATCGCAAATTCTTCGCCGCCAACTCGACCAATAATGTCATTATCTCGAAAACAATCGCAGATGATATCAGCAAATTCAACTAGGACTTTATCACCGGCATCATGGCCATAATTATCGTTAACCGCTTTAAAAAAATCTATATCGAGCATCGCCACAGCAAGCGGTTTATTAGTGCGTTTTGCTTGGCTAATCGCTTTACCCGCTAAGTCTTCAAAAGCGCCTCTGTTACGAATGCCGGTTAAAAAGTCTGTTTTAGCCAGCGACTCTAGCTCTAAAGTTTTCTCTAAAAGCCGCAGCGAGGTTCGTATTCTAGCCAGTAACACTTTTGGAATATAAGGTTTAGTTACGTAGTCATCGGCGCCAAATTCTAGAGCAGCAACAATTTGATCTTCATCATCTGAAGCCGATAACATAATGACCGGCGTATTGAAAATAATGGGGTGAGTTTTTAATTTGTGTAACATCTCTAAGCCTGAGATACCCGGCATATACATATCTAATAAAATGAGGTCTATCGCTTGCTCTTCTAAAACCTCTAAGGCTTTTTCTCCAGATTCGGCGGTAAACACATTATAACCTTCTTCACCTAAATCAAACTCTAATAGCATGAGCGTATCTTTAGCGTCATCAACAGCGAGAATGTTATATTTTTTCTTTGTATTCATAGTTTATTCCCATTGGAAGGCTTATTCGTCATCTTTAGCTGTTAGGTGTTTTTGTAAGATATTAATTAACAAATCATATTCCCTTGATAAATCATTTTGAAGCGATAACAATTCAACGCTATTTTTTATTCTAGCCGATTGTTCAATTTGTCGCGTTAATTTTCCAAGGTTAATGCCACCTAAATTTTTTGACGAACCACTAACTTTATGTGCTAAAGCTATAATATCATCAAATAATTTATTTTCCATAGCGATAACTAACTCATTTTTAAGCGCCGGCATATCCTCGATAAATAAACTGATAAGCTGTTTACTTAATTTGTCATTATTTCTAATACGCTTTAAAAAACCTGTTTTATCCCAAATGATATCTTCATTTGTCTTTGAATGACTACTTTTGGAGTTATCACTATGGCTAGTCTGGGTTAGGGGCTCTGCAATCACGTTACTGTTATCATCAGACACGGTTTCAAAGCTATCTAGTCCAACCCATGCCGATATTTTTTTAAGCAAAATATCGGTATCTACCGGTTTAGTCGCGTAATCACTCATGCCTGCCGCTAAACATTTTTCTTTATCACCTTTCATCGCATTGGCAGTCATGGCAATAATTGGAATGTTACGATGAACAACACCAGCCTTTCCTGCCCTTATTGCTTTTGTTGCATCGTAGCCGTCCATTTCAGGCATTTGACAGTCCATAATAATGATTTGGTAGGGAGCATCGTCTGGTGAAGAATCTAAAGCAGCCAGGGCTTCGATACCATTACCAGCAACATCAGCTGACAAACCAATATTGGCTAGTACGCCTAAAATGACCACTTGGTTAATACGGTTATCTTCAACCAATAAAATGCGGGTTTTTTTGGCAATGACGCGATTAGCATTTGAATGTTTTAACTTATGCACGTTATGTTGGGTAACAAAGGGTTTATTGACATTCAAAGTGCCTTCTTCGTCTAAAACAAGACTTAACGTAGCAAATAAATCTGCGGTTGTTGCTGGCTTGGGGAAATACGCAGAAAAGCCGAGTTGTTCAAAAAAGTTAGCATCTCCTCGATCACTCATCGACGTCATCATAATAAGTTTAGTTTTTTGTGTATGTCGATGCCCCTTCAAGCGCTCACCTAAAGTAACGCCGTCCATGCCAGGCATTTGCATATCAAGAATTGCCGCATCAAAAAAATCAACTGGGTGATTATCAACCTGATCGAGAGCACAAGCGCCATCCTTTGCTTGCGTAACCTCTGCCCCCCAAATAGCTAACTGTCCTTTTAATACCGCCAAATTTGTCGCGTTATCATCAACTATTAGTATTTGCTTACCTTTTATGTCTACCTGAGGCATGACTGTTTGAGAATTATCACTTTCGTTAAGTAGTATGGTAAAAGTAAACACACTGCCCTGACCTTCGGCACTTGTTACGCTAATATCCCCTGACATCAGTTGGGCTAATTGTTTAACAATGGCCAAACCTAAGCCTGTACCTCCATATTTTCGTGTAGTAGAGGCGTCTACTTGGGTAAAAGAATCAAACAATGTAATCATTTTATTTTCAGGAATACCAATACCCGTGTCTGATATGCTGCATGTTAATTGCAACTGATGTTGATGTTTCTTAATCGAGGCTTTAATGAGTACTTCACCGGTCTCGGTAAATTTTATTGAATTACTGACTAAATTTGACAGTATTTGCCGTAAACGACTAGGGTCACCCTTAACTAAAGATTGTTCAACACCGCAAACATCCAGTATCAATTCCAAGCCTTTTTCCTGCGCTTTTATCGCCATCGACTCAGCAAAGTCGCCAAGCTGACTTCGAATATCAAAATCAAGTATTTCAAGTTCTAGTTTTCCTGCCTCTATTTTTGAAAAGTCCAAAATATCATTAATCAAAGATAATAAAGATTGCGCACTTGAACTGGCTAATTGCAAATGATGAGCTTGTTGTTTATTGATATTACTTTGCTGAAGTAAACCTAACATCCCTAAGACGCCATTCATCGGGGTACGTATTTCATGACTCATACTTGCAAGAAACTGCGAGCGCAGCAACAGAGCGTGCTCTGCCATATCTAAAGCGTCCTGTTTTAAAGTACCTAAGTTTTTTTGCTCGGTTATATCACGATGAGTTCCCACCACTCTGAAGTTTTTTTGATCTTTATGATTAACCATTTGACTATGTGTTTCAATATATCGAATAGTTCCATCTGGCAAATTGATACGATATTCAAAATTAATTACTATGCCTTTCTTAACTTCACGGATAAATTGTTCTTCCACAAATTTTAGATCGTCTATGTGTATAGCTGTTCGCCAAATTTTTTCTGTAGGTACTATTGAGTCTTTATCATAGCCAAATAATTCATACATTCGACTGTCCCAAAGACTTAGCCCTGTTTGAATATCATAGTCCCAAACGCCTATTCTTGGGGCTGACAAGGCAAAATTTAAACGCCATGCCATATCTTTAGCTTCTTCAATACTGCGGATACTTTCTGCTGCCAACAACTTGTTTTCAGTGATATCACGTATTAATCCGGTAAAAACAACATCACCAGAAATATTTATTTTACTGACACTTAAATGCATAAAGAACTTTTCGCCATTTTTTCTTAATGCTGTCAGTTCAAGGGTGCGGCCTTTTACTTCACTTGAAGTATGTTGTAAAAAACGTTTAAATTCGTCCACTGGGTTAATAGTATTATCTACGGGCACTAGAAATAGTGCGTTTTTACCAAGGACCTCATTGGTTTGATAGCCAAATATTTTTTCAGCCGCATGATTAAAAGCGAGAATATTACCTTTCCCGTCAATATTTATAACACCATCAGCAATTGAGTTTAAAATAGAATAAAGCTTTGCTAACGCATCTTCTGCACGTATTGTTTCACTTTTTTGGACAATCGACTTTTGCTCTATTTGCATTAATAAATTTTTAAAACTTCTTGCTAAAGCGCCAATTTCATCATTTTCTTGCACCGGTAACTTACCGATAACACCCTGCTCTTCATATTGGGCAACACCTTTAGTCATCAACAACAAAGCACGTGTTATCCGCTTAGACGCCATAATACAAAACACTAGACTTAATATGGCTAAGATAAAGCTAAATAATATTGCCCGGTTTTTCATACTTTCTAATGATTGCAGATAAATATTACTTTTATTTTCAATAACTAAGTGTAATGGATTTACTTGGCCAAATTCGGCAAACTGAACAGTAGAGTAATAGGCTAATTTATTATCAACATCTATCTCTTTATCTTGCACTAGCTTATCGCTAGTGAGTATTGAGGAAAAAATAACACTCAGCGACGGAAACTTTTCAATCACCTTGATATTGTTTTTATCAACTTTTTGATCGGCTGGAAAATAAATAAAATCACCCGCTGAATTAGCAAGATAAAAAGTAACTTTTTCTAAAGCATTTTCCTTAAGCCGTTCAATAAATAAAGAAAAATCAACTTCTATTGTTATTGAGCCAAAAAGTTCGTTATCAGCCGTATAAATAGGGGTAGCGATAAATAAAGAACTCTGTAAAGGCTTGCCCTGAGTATTTTTTTGATAATATATCTCTGAAAAATACACTTCACTTTTTTTGACTAATAATGCCGCTTTTAATGAATCAAGCGCTATATTTTGACTAGATTGCTCAAAAGGAATGACCTTCACTTGGTCATTTTCATGGTCAACACTGACAATACTGCGAACATGTTTCTCTGTTGTTAAATAACTTATATTTTTATAAATAGGTTGGTTTTTGATAAATTCTTTGAATATCCCCTGTAATTTTTTCCGCCATAACAGGTTTTGTTCATCATCAGATTTGATAGACTCCATAACACCTTGTATTGACGCGGTCTTACTGAGGAAGATTGAGTCGTTGGCACTTTCTCGATAGAAATAGGCTATTAATGGTTTTACAATTTTACTTTTAATATTGAGTTCATCAAACGCCTGCTCTTTAACCAACTGCTGGCTTTCAATATAAAATACAGTGCCAACCGCAAAAGCAATAAGGAGTGATAAAGAAAAGCCAGCAAATGGAATTTTAAAAGCTAATGAGCTAAAAACTTTTCCGATAGAGAAGCTTTTACTGGCTTTAGTTAATGGCTGCGCAGTATGATGATGTTCTTTAGATGCGCCATTATTATCTTGTAAATGATTGTTTTTGATAAGTGCTACTTCTCTTTTGGTGAATCTATTCATACGCCGATAAAAATAGAGTCTGAAACAATATTTTTGAGAAAAGGCTAAATATTCAATTGGCTATCAAATAACATACTAGAACCAACGCTTATATGCAATTGTGGTAGATCAACAACAATAACACTGATAACTAAACCTTAGGATATTACAGAGCATTTACTGATAAAATATCACTAAATTAGTCACAATTACTTGCTAAGCGGCTAACAATCATTAGAAATATTCGAGCTGCAATTTAATTATTTTCAATTAAAAAATTTGCCAATTCTTTTGAATTAAACGGTTTTCTTAAAACGGGGTAATGCCATTGTTTATCTTCCTCTGCAATATAACCACTAATTGAAAAGATTCGAATATTAGGAAACTTTGCTTTCACTAATTCCACAGCCTCTCGACCTGAAATATCGGGTAATATCATATCGGTAATAAAAATATCAAAAGGTTGCTCAGTCGCTAAAATGTTCATTAAACCCATTTTATTGTTGGTATGTTCAGTTTTAACGCCTTCGTTTTCTAAATACAAGGAAACAAACTCAGCAATACTTATCTCATCATCTAAAATAAGTACGCGCTTTCCCTTTATATTTAATTGGCTTTTAAGCGTTAAGGGACTTTTTTTCGGGGAATTTTTTAAAATCTGGCACTTAAAGACTAAGGTAAAGTGCGCCCCACCCAAACTGCCATGTCCTGAAACTCGTATATGACCATTATGCTTATATATTGTGCTATAAACATTAGCTAATCCAATACCGTTGCCCTTATTAACTGATTTACTGCTGTAAAAGGGATCAAACACTTTAGTCAAATTACCTTGCTCAATACCCACACCACTATCTTTGACATGAATTTCTAAATTTTGCTGATCATTAATGTTGGCTGATATTTCTATCTGTCCAATTAAGCCTCTTTCGCGGATCGCATCCTGAGAATTTAACACTAAGTTAAGCAATATATTAATAAATTCACCTTGAGGAAACTTTATTTTACAGCATAGTTCATTGGTATGAATGCTAAAGTCTATGGTAGGAAGTAACAATTGCTTAAAAAGATATTGGTTATCAATAATATCCTGTATTGGGTCAAACCGAACCACTTTGATGGTAGGTTTACGCGTAAAAGCTAATAAACGCTCGGTAACGCTTTTACCTTTATCTATCGCATTCTTGACCCGCTCAATATACCTTGAAATATCACGTTCACCTTGGGCGAACTTAATCTCTAACATTTCGGTAGCGCCTAAAGCGACGCCCAGTACATTATTGATGTCATGTGAAACATTGCCAAAAGTATTACCCAGTAAAGCGAGTCGATTACTAATAAGTTGTTGTTGGTCTTTACGAAATTGCTCAGTAACGTTTTCAACAATCCAAATAAATATTCCTTCATCGGCTTCATAGGTTACCGATAAATCAAAAACACTATTGTATTGATCAAAACTAATATGAGTTTCTTTAAGTTGACCACACTTTTTTGCTTTTCGTTTAAACGCAAGATAGTCGGTAATACTGAAATTAATATAATTAAAAAGCACGGCGCTACTGTGGGCAGTTTTTGGTGTTAGGTCTTGATAAACGACATTATCTTTGTCATCAATAAAGAAAACCGGTACCTTTATTGTATAATTGACCATAGCGAGCAGTTTTAATTTTTCAAAAATAGTTTCTGATTGGCTAATATCTTTAAATACGCCGAAAACACCAACAACGTCACCCGCAGTATTGAGCTCAACCTCACCAAAACACTCCACTTTCACTTTATTGCCCAGTTTATTTCTTATAGCACTTTTAAAGTAAAAGCCTTGTTTATTGGCAATGGCATTATCTAAATAATTTCGTACCTTAACCTGTTCTTCTACCAGGTAAAAGTCTAAGGCCGAAACTACCTTTGGTTGGTAATTAGTGGCGTCTACACCATGAATTTTATAAAGCTCAGTTGACCAATACAAGGTATTATCAATACAATCTAGACGCCAATGCCCTGATTTATTTAAACTTTCCGCTAGCAACAGATAATTATTTCTTTCTTTTAGCTTTTCGACTAATTGATGTTGCGCGGTGATATCTTTAACTGAGCCAAACATTTTATAAGCACGCTCAGCCCTGTATTCGATAATTTTACCAAAAACAGTTACCCACTTCGTAGCACCTTGCTCTGTAGTCATTGACAGCGTTAAATTTATACTGGGTATTTCACCAAGACAATGCGCTTTGGCTGCTTGGTTAAGGCGGGCTAAATCTTCTTCTTTTAACCATTTTTGACCAAAAGAAAGTGGGCCTAAGAATGCTTCTGCCGAATAATCCAACATAGCCATAAATTTTGCGGAATAAAGTAGCGTTCCTTCAATAATATTCCACTCCCAAAAAGCTTCTTCTATGGTGTTTAATATTTTATGGGTATGTTTTGATAACGCCGCAGATTCTATTTTATCTGCTAGCTTTTCTCGCTCATTAATCGTTTTATCGTCAGAGCTATCGTTTAACAATGAATCCGTAAGGTAGACGGTATAACCGCCAGCAACTTCACTTGTTTTTATTGTACAATTGAGCATCTCATCTGATTTACTCAATAAGACAACATCTCTAACACCTAATCCACGTTGGAAGTTATGACAAGACTTTAGATGCGAATTAGCAAATTCCTTGGGCAAGAGCATTTCTAGCGGTTGCCCTTTAATTTCTGCTAAACAATAACCAGAAAAACTTTCTGCCCAACGATTACAACCGGTAATAATCCCTTGATGATCTAATTGAATAACCGAAAAAGGAATACTATTGATCGATACCGTTAAATCGTCAGAGGTAGCGTTCAAAATAGTTCATCTTCATCATCAAAATCAACTACTTCCTCTTCTTGTTGTTGATTAAGGACTTCAAGTTCATCAACACTGGCTAAGGCGCCATCAAGTAAATCGGTAACTTCAAGAAAATTTATATCATCTTGTGAGTGTTTTTTTAAGGCACCATGAACCAAGTTGGTCAGATATTGTTCTTGTTCATCTGACATCTCTAGGACATGGAAGCTCATACCTATGTTAGTGACTATCTCATTCATCACTTCCTGTTGATGGTGCTTAGATATGGCAATCATGTTTTTGGTAGTAGAAACAGCTTGCTGAATTTTGCTTTGTACTTGCACCAGTGAATTTTTATAAGTAATAAAAGCAATACGAGCACCTATGCATTCAATAACAGAGGCGAGTGCATCAATATATATATCAGTATCAATTGCGCCATCTACTAAATTTAAAATAAGGATTGAGCACAGTGGATGGTTAAAAATAGTTCTAGAGCTAAAGCGATATAAGCGAGGTTTAACCCTTAACAGTTTCATTACATCGATTTCTACAGGAGAACAAAAGCCATTTTTAGAACTAAAGAAAAGGGCTTTTTCATTGATCGGGTAAAAAGCAATACAGCCATCTAAATTCATTGTATAAAGAAATGAAAACACTTCATCTCTAATTTTTTCTAAAGTAAAACAATGATTAAGTCGAGATGTTAGCTGCATACAGCTGCCATATTTAGCCGCTTGTGCCATTGAAATATTAATAACTCGATCTTTTGAACTAATTTCTGTTTCAAAGCTATGAATTTTATCTTGATAAGAGATAAGTTTTTTTAGCTTTTTATCCAAAGCTAATAAAGAAATAGGTTTTGCAAGGAAATCATCGGCTCCACACTCTAAACCTTTAAGTACAGCATCTTCAGTGGCTAGGCCAGAATACAAGACAAAAGAGGTTGCGACAGTATGTTGTTCAACGTTACGTTTTATCCATTGCGACCCTTTGTCTTCGCCGATATTTTCATCAACTAAGGCGATGTCAAAAAGTTGATTGTCGCTGACTAACTTATCTGCATCTTTAATATTCGTCGCGCACGTTACTTCAAAACTTTCGGTTAATGCTTCATGAAGCAGTTCAAGGTAATCTTTGTCATCATCAATAATTAACAAACGGGGTTTAGACATAATAATTCCTTTTTTTATGAGATTTCAACCTTAGTAAAGGCAGTTGTTAAGCACTTTTTTGAAAAACACTAGAACGATTACGCCCTTGGTCTTTTGCTTGATATAAAGCGATATCAGCTTGTTTTATTAATTCACTTGCATTGGCTACGTGATCAGCAGCGCTTGTTGTTGCAATACCAATACTTACCGTCACATAAGGAAATATTGATGAATATTCGTGTTTTATTTTTTGTCTTAATAGCGCTAAGCTTAATTCTTTTGCTTTAAATCTAGCGCCCTCGACTGGCGTAAAAGGCAACACAACAATAAATTCCTCTCCCCCATAACGAGCTAATGAGTCAGTGGCTCGATTAAGCGTTTCATTAAGCGTATTAGCAACCTGAACTAAACACTTATCGCCTTGTGGGTGACCATAGTTATCGTTATAAGGCTTAAAAAAGTCAATATCTATCATCAATATTGATAATTCCCCTTGTTGTCGCTCATTAATTTGCCAAGCACTAGCGAGGACTTCTTCTAACCCTCTTCGGTTAAGTATCTGCGTTAGCGGGTCAATACTACTGAGTATTTCTAGTTGTTTATTGGCGCGTTCAAGCGCTCCTTTCATTTTGGTAATACGTTCCATCGCTCTTAGTTTTGCGCTCAAAATCACTTGTTTTATCGGCTTTGTTAAGTAATCGTCAGCACCCGCATCAATACCTTGAGTTAAATACTCTTCGCTGTCGTTGGAGCTAAGAAAGATAATAGGGAACCATTTGGGGTATTCTTTTCTCATCATTTTTGTTAGCGCAAAACCGTCAACCTCGGGCATTTCTATATCCATACACTAAATCAATGTTTTCTTTCTTTAATGCCGCCATCGCCTGCACATGACCATTAGCAACGACGGTAATATGGCCGCTGTCAATGATCATCGCACTAACAACTTCTCTGATAAACTTATTATCATCCACAACTAAAATGTTCACATTAATGCCTTATTACATGGGTAATAAATTAAAATATTGATGTTTACGATGCCCAAACATATGATGCTTCGACAACATTACCATTATCTTGGAAGTCTAAGCTGTCACACAGCTGCTCAACTAACTCAATACCACGACCGCTAAGCTCGAGTTTATTTGCTGGCTTGTTAACTCGTTGCTCATAGTATTTTTTTATATCAAATCCTTGCCCACTATCTTGTATTTTAATCATAATTCGACCGCCATTTGGAAAGGGGTAATGGCATATTTGTAATTCGATAAAGCCATGCGCTAAATTTTTCAAACGCAATTCTCGTTCTTTATAATATTGAGAGAAACCATCTGCACTGGCTTTTAACTTAGAGCTTAAGCCTAAGACACCATGGTCAAGTGAATTAATAAATAACTCAGTGAGTATGCTGTATAAACTTTGCCAATGCTCTGCATGACCTTCTATATCATTTATTTGATTCATAGCCATAGGAATTGGGTTTATAGAGGCTAAGCGCTTACCACTTAAGGTTAGTTGCCAGTGCCATGCTGGCTCTGTTGCCAAATAGATATCGTCAAGTTGCTTAGCTGAAATATTGGTAATGCCATGACTGGCGACCAGCACGTGCTCCCAACCTCCGCAAGGAATGTCAATCAATGAAATATCATCTTCTTGTGGCATAGCTTGGCAAAAGTCATTAACCGCGTTAAGCACACATTCACTAACCTTATGCGTGATTACGCCATGCTTTGCCGCCTGTTCGAATCGGTCAAAATCAAACATTTCCCCGTGTTCATTTCTCGCCTCGACAATACCATCACTGATTAAGATCATCCGATCGGTTTCTTCAATACCAAATACGGTTAATTTACTATCGAGTAAAAGCTTTGGAAGCACACCTATCGGTGGGTGACTTGACGATATTTGATGTTTTATTTTTCCTTGTTCAGAAAACAAGTAAGCATCGGGTAAGCCCGCATTAAAAACATAAACAGATTTATCATGGCTAGAGATACTGGCAAACCCCGCCGCAAGAAATAAATCTGCAGGCAGTAAATCATAAAGTTGATGATTAATTTGATTAATAATTTCAAATAACAAAAAACCTTTTTTTGTCATTGCTCTAAAGGTTTCCGCTAAGGGAATAGCACCAATAGATGAACGCAGTCCATGGCCAGTAAAATCTCCCAACATAACATTAACGTCACCATTAGGAGATAAAGCCGTTAGTTGTATATCACCACTAAATAACGCAGCGGGTTTTTTAATAATGCCAATGCGGTCAAGCGAGAAATTTCTTGCCTCAATAACGCCCGACATTAACTGTTCAGCAAGCTCGGCATCTTTTTGTTGTTCTTGTTGTAAAATCTTAACTTGTGCGTATAAATCACTGATTCGTTGGATTGACTTTATTTTAGCTTTAAAAACTTTGGGTGAAAACGGCCTGACCAATATACCGTCACCGCCAGCATCAACACACTCAATAAAGGCTTCATCTGTATCCATACTGGTAATAAAAATCAGTGGGCACAAGCTATTATCTTGCGATAAACTTTTAATTTCTCTTGCTGCTTCATAGCCGTTCATAATGGGCATATTAATGTCCATTAACACTAAGTCAGGCTTATATTTAACATACATTGCCACGCCACGAGCACCATCATTAGCTGTAAAAACACGATAACCTTGCTCTTTTAATAAGACGCTTAAGACTTTGCATTGCATGGCAGAGTCGTCAACAACTAAAGCTAATTTAACATCATTTTTTCCAGCTAACACGGCTATAACCTATAATTCTATGGTGAGTAAACGGTGAAATTGCGCGATTTCTAAAATTTTATTCACTGAATCGCTTGGCTTACTAATCACAACTTTTCCTGAATAGTTTTCAGCATGATCTTTAAGTAATAAAATCATGCCTAAAGCAGAGCTATCCATATAAGTCGCTTTTGATAAACAGATAGTAAACATCGAGTTTTTTTCTTTACAGTTAATATAGGCATCTCGAAAGTGTTGATGCAGTGAGAAATCA
Source organism: Colwellia sp. BRX8-7 (assembly GCF_014077275.1). Lineage (NCBI taxonomy): Bacteria > Pseudomonadati > Pseudomonadota > Gammaproteobacteria > Alteromonadales > Colwelliaceae > Colwellia > Colwellia sp. BRX8-7. The sequence goes on from NZ_JACGVP010000006.1 coordinate 158,902, forward strand.
AACCGACCTTCAATACTAATTTCTATATTTTTTTTATCTTCTGATACTTGCTTTATAACATTCATAGTCGTTCCTAATAATTTATAATTAAAACAACTCAACAACACCCTCATCCATAGATGACTGAGATACGCTGCGCTGCTCATTTTGATGATGAGATTGTTCGATAAGCGATTGACATTGATGCTGTAATTTTTGTAATGCTTGTGGAGTATTACTATTATTGATTTCAAATTCCATTAAAACTTGATTGAGAGCCGTAATAGTTTCAGTATTATGTTTAAGGGTTGCAAGGGCTTGACACGTTAAGTCTTCAAATTGTAGCGAGCGAATGCCTGTAGCGACTGTTTCAGCAATTTTTGGTGATAATCCAGCAAGCTCTTCAACAATGGCATTGGTTTGTGAAGAAGATTCACCCACATGCTCAACCATAAGACTGACTCGACTTTTAGCCTCAAGTGTTGCGGTCATATCAGCTGAAGCCATAACTTGAATTGAGTTTCTTAGTTTTTCAATGATAATTTGTGCCAATGATATTTCTTCACGAATATTATCATTGAGCTCGGTAGAATTAACCGATAACGCCCTGACTTCATTGGCCACTACAGCAAAACCTCTACCGGCATCTCCGGCTCTCGCTGCTTCTATAGCGGCATTAAGGGCTAATAAATTAGTTTGGCTCGCTAAACTTTCAACTTGTCCCAATAAGCTAAAAATACCGTCGAGCTGTTTACTCATTTCATCGCTAAATGACACGGCGGCTAAACTTTGCTTGCTAGTGGTCATAATCACCTGTAAAAAATCATCTAAAGTCTCACTGGAGTCGTGAACAAAAGACTCTATCGTGGTACCGTTTTCATCAACAGCACCTCGATGATTACCAATAGCAACATTAAGCATGACTTGTTGTTCATCCGTTAAGCTTTTTAAAGACTTGAAACTATCTGCAATCCCAGTCGTAGCCTCTTGAATTAAGATACTGGCCCGGTCAACTTCTGTATCAACGATGGCTATTTGCTGGCTAAGTAAGCTAACAATTTTTGTCAGGGTTATTTTTATTTCTTTTTCATTGTTGTTTACATTAAGCCCATTGCGCCCCTCAACATCACTTGCACTTGATAATGTTAGCAAAGCATGATTATTTTTATATAAGATAATCAAGACAAACGACAGTAATAATGTCAGCGTAACTGATAAGTAACTCAATTTAAAAAATAAAAGGTCCATCAGTATTACGCCAACAATCACCAGCCCAGCCTTTAATAACAGCATGGCTTTATTTTTCATAAAACACCTCTTTTTTACCCTGTCGAGCCAGTGCAGCATGAGTTAAAATTTCCTTAGGTATATTAGCTAATGAGCACTCTTTTACCTGAGCATTTAATGCATGAGCACTGCCTGGCATCCCCCAAATTAAACTACTTGCCTTATCTTGGATAATAGTCATAGCGCCAGCATTTTTTAAATTTAATAAACCTTTGGCTCCATCTTGTCCCATACCGGTTAATAATACCGCTTGAACATTATTAGCAAGTGGCAGTAAGGAATTAAACAAAATGTCAACGGCAGGCTTGTGGCGGTTAACATCAGGTGAGTCTTCTAAAATACAAAAAAGTGCTCCGCCTTTACTTTCTACTTTTAGATGAAGATTACCTGGCGCAATATAAACATTACCCGCTTTAATCTTTTGCCCATGCCTTGCTTCTTGCACATCAACGGCACAAATTTCGTTCATCCGTTGTGCATATCTCGCACTGAATGTTTTTGGAATATGTAAGGTGATAACCACAGCTGGAGAATTACTTGGCAAAGCGGTAATAATCGCTTTAATTGCTTCAGTGCCTCCTGTTGAAGCGCCAATAGCCACTAAATGATTCGAGCGCTGGCAACCTTTAAAGGGTAGTAGACCAGTCGCTAGAGGTTTTGATAACGTGCTGTTAAGTCGAAAATTTTTATTCTCAACCGTTGCGGCAAATTTTATTTTTCTCAATAAAGTCTCTTGAAAGGTAGACTTATTAGCAATCAAGGCTTCAAAACTAGGTTTTGCAATAAAATCAACAGCTCCTATTTCTAAAGCTTGTAGGGTGATATCAGCCCCTTTAGTCGTTAATGTTGATAGCATCACTACCGGCATAGGATGCAGTCGCATTAAGTTTTTCAAAAAGGTAATACCATCCATCTTTGGCATTTCAATATCTAAAGTCAGTACGTCAGGATTTAGCTTTTTGATTTGCTCTCGAGCGATCATAGGGTCTTTAGCTTCGCCAACTACTTCAATTTCAGGATCATCTTTTAAAACCTCATTAACAACCGCTCGAATAACCGTGGAATCGTCAATAATTAATACTTTAATTGGCTTCATATAAATAACATCCTAAGCTCGATAGTGGCTAATAAATAGCGCTAAGAAAATTCTACATCACCTTCTACAGGTGTTTGGTCTATACGGTTTTAATATTCAACACTTTCATTGGTTAATTGTTATCAATAAAATAATTCTACGTCACAAGCTCAGCATATGCTTGGTTTATATGGATTTTAATAATCGCTAAAATAATTCTACATCACCTTCTACAGGTGTTTGGTCTATACGGTTTCTGTAAGCACTTTCACGGCGCGCAATAGTATCATTATGTAAATTATCAATCGTTTTAACAAAAGCTCGGCCACTTAGCGGTTCAAACAAAATTTTGCGAGGAAAAAAAGAACCTAAATCTGAACCTTCAACGGGTATCCCTTCATCTGCAAGATATTTCATCACAAAGCTAATATTTCTTTCGCCAATATCAGACATATGTTTTAAGACTTTACCGCCACCAAATACCTTAGCGCGTAAATTTACTTTTCGACCACCATTTTTCAATATCATATTAATGAGGTGTTCCATTGCAAAGTTACCATAACGCGTTGCATCAGATGCCATACCACGTTGTCCCCAATCAACTTCATGGGCTTCTTTATCGGTTAGCGGCAGCATAAAATGATTCATGCCACCTATTCCGCTATGTTCATCCCAAATACAGGCTGAAATACAAGACCCTAACGTGGTCGCTATAGCAACATTTTCTCGAGTCATATAAAACTCACCCGGAAGAATTTTAGCGATAACTTGTTGTCTTTTTGCATCCCAGTAATGATTTATATGGGCAAACTCTGCTAAACATTGTTTTAAGCATTGCTTAACATAAATATTATCTTGTCGATTTAAAACCATGATTATTTGTTCACTTATTATAGAACGGCTAAAATGCTTTTCTAAAAATGGTACGTCCGACACTTTCAAAATGTTGTTGATATTGACCTAAATTTTCACTATGCCCTAAAATAAGCAAACCGCCTGGTGCTAACATTTCATAATACCGGGCAAATAATTCTTGCTGCGTTTTTTTGTCAAAATATATAATCACATTTCTACAAAAAATGATGTCAAATGGCCCTTTCATTGGCCATTCATGTAATAGATTCAATTTTTTAAAGGTAATAAGTGCTTGTAACTGTTTACCTACCTTTACTTTACTTTCGTTAATGCCAATGCCTTTGGTAAAATATTTTTCCTTAAACTTCCTGGGAACATCTTCTATGCGGCGTTCATCATAAGTCCCTTCTTTAGCAACAGCTAACACATTACTATCAATATCTGTTGCTAATATTTTTACATCCCATTGACTTAATTGGCTTTTCATTGCTTCGAGCACCGTAATAGCAATACTGTAAGGTTCTTCTCCAGTGGAGCTTGCAGACGACCAAATTCTCAGACGTTTATCATGCGATAGGCGATTACCGAGTAACTTAGGTAGTTCATCTTGCGTCATATAATCAAAATGATGTTGCTCACGAAAAAAACTGGTTAAATTCGTGGTAATCGCATTGATAAAGTAATCTTGCTCTTTTTCTGTATCTGCCTTTAATAAGTTGCAATAAGCCGTAAAGGAGGGAAGTTTACGCTCACGAATAATACGAGTAAGACGACGGTACACCATCTCTTTTTTACTGGCATTGAGTACAATACCAGCTGTGTCATAAACAAATTGACAAAGATAATCAAAGTTATCGCCACTTAATTGAAACGCTTTATCACGCTCTGTCATTAATAGTATGCCCTAGAACTCTTCCCACTCTTGATCAGATTCAGTTTTGGTTCTAGTCACCCTTGCTCTGGGCGCTGGTCTGGTTGGTTGTCTGCTCGAGGCTCTTGTTGGTTGTCTACTTGTAGGTTGTCTACTCGCGGGCTGTCTACTTGCTGGTCTTCTACTTGTTTGTTGTGAGCGACGAACGGGGGTTTGAATCTCTTGTTCATCATCTTCGCCATTATTAAAGAAGGCAACTTGATCAAGGAGTGCTTGTGACTGTTCTTCCATTGACTTACTCGACGCTGCCGCTTCTTCGACTAATGCAGCATTTTGTTGAGTCATTTCGTCCATTTGGCTAACGGCTGCACTGACTTCGCCAATACCGGCCGATTGCTCTTTACCCGCACTGTCAATATCGCTGATCATTTTACTGACTTCTTCAATAGCATTAACCAATTCAGTAAAAGTTTGACCGGTTTCATCAACTAACTTAGTCCCTTGACCTACCGCTTCAACACTGTCGTTTATTAAACCTTTAATCTCTTTAGCGGCACCGGCTGAACGTTGCGCTAAGTTGCGAACTTCTGCAGCAACCACCGCAAAACCACGACCTTGTTCACCCGCTCTTGCCGCTTCAACTGCAGCATTTAAGGCCAACAAGTTGGTTTGAAAGGCAATTTCATCAATAACACTAATAATGTCAGCAATTTTTTTACTCGACTTATTAATATCACTCATCGCCGTGATAGCATTTTTTACTACTGCGCCGCCATTACTTGCTTTGTCCATGACCGAAGCTGACAACTTACTCGCTTCAGATGCATTTTCTGCATTCTGCTGCACAGTACTGGTTAGTTCTTCCATAGCAGAAGCGGTTTCTTCAAGGCTAGAGGCTTGAGATTCTGTTCTGTGGCTAAGTTCATTGTTTCCTTCAGCAAGTTCACGAGCCGAATCAAAAACATTGGTTGACGCGCTGCGAATATCACCAACCATATTACTCAATACATCAATAAATTCATTAATAGAAGTGCCAATAATATTAAATTCACCTACCAACTCTGTTTCAATGTATTGCGTTAAATCACCGTCGGATAAGGTCATTAACGTTTCTTTAATTTGAGCAATAGCTTGCTTTCTTCCGGTGATATCTGCGGCATATTTAACGACTTTCATGGTCTTGCCATTTAAATCTAAAATAGGGTTGTAAGACGCTTGAATCCAAACTTCTTTTCCGCCTTTGCCTATGCGTAAATATTCGCCACTGTCGAATTCACCGCGATTCAGTTTTTGCCAAAATTGTTGATATTCAATAGTCGACTTATGAGCAGGCTCAACAAATAAGCTATGGTGTTGCCCCTGTATTTCACTAAGTGTATAACCTAACGCCGATAAAAAATTGTCATTGGCGGTAATAATAGTTCCGTCCATATTAAATTCAATCACCGCTTGTGACTTGCTTATCGCGGCAATTTGTCCAGAATAATCAGCACTTATTAATTTTTGTTTGGTGACGTCTGAGGCGAATTTTACCACTTTAAAAGGTTTATCATTTAAGTCTAATATAGGATTGTAAGAAGCTTGTATCCAAACTTCTTTACCACCTTTACCGATGCGTTTATATTCTCTTGAGTCGTATTCACCGCGATTTAAGCTTTCCCAAAAGAGTTTATATTCAACACTCCCTTTGAGCTCTGGCTCAATAAACATGCTGTGATGCTGGCCTTTTACTTCTTCTAGGGTATAGCCGAGCGTTGATAAAAAGTTTTCATTCGCGGTGATAATTGTGCCGTCCATATTAAATTCAATCACAGCTTGCGCTTTACTTATCGCTTCGATCTGACCTAAAAAGTTTGCGTTGGCTAATTTTTGTTCAGTAATGTCCGTTGCAAATTTCATCACTTTATAAGGAACACCCTCTGTATTAAGAATAGGGGTATAAGACGCCTGTATCCAAACTTCTCTGCCGCCTTTAGCGATGCGTTTATAAGTTTTTGATTCGAACTCGCCACGATTCAAGCTTTCCCAAAAATTTTGATATTCTTCACTTATTTTAAAACTATGTTCGACAAACATACTGTGATGCTTACCTTGCACTTCTTCTAAGCTATAACCTAAGGTCGATAAGAAGTTTTCATTGGCGGTAATAATAGTACCGTCCATATTAAACTCAATTAGCGCTTGAACTTTATTCAGCGCTTCTATCTGAGCTAACATGTCTGCAAATTGCAATTCTTTAGCCTGCTCAACTGAAATTTCGGTATCTTTACCCATGGTAGTATTCTTCCCTATCGATTGAATGTTATCTTTTATTTTTATAGGATTAAGCACTAACTCAATAACAATGCTTCCTACTAAACGTTTAATTGTCGAGATCCAAGCTCTTTTGAGCGCAATTTTTAACTCTTTATCTAGTATCATTGTTAATGCTAGCAACAAGGCATTTTCAACATCTGCTTGATAATTTTTAACATCATTAATAGTGACTGATGTATTAACTTTTTCTTTAGTCAGTTCAATTGGCTGTAATAAATTTATTTCTTGGCTTAATAAACAGATAAAGTCTTTATTAGCCTGGATTTTATCTTGCTTATCATTTTTTAATAATGCCGCTAATTCCGGTCGTAATACAAATAATTGTTGATAAAACAAATCGCCAACATTGGGTGAAAGTGTCAGTATTTTTTGCCAACTTTGCTGAACTAAATTGATCTGTTTACCTGTCATTATATTAATGCTCTTATTTATTGAGATTGTCGTTTATTCAATAACTATCAACAATTAACGCTGCTTTCTATGTGTTTTGCTGTTAACTTTTTAGGTGATTATCTACGTCGTAGAGTTCGTCCTGATCTAATAAACTATGACTATCAAGTAAAATAATAAGCCTGTCGTCAATTGACACTAAGCCCTGTAAAAAACAACGATCTATTTTATTACCAAAAGTAGGAGGGACCCGTATTGATTTTTTGTCAAACTTGTACACTTCTGATACGGCGTCGACCACAATACCGACTACCATGTTTTTTTGACTATTTGGCTTTCGTAAAATAATGGTCACTGTTTGCTCATTATATGCGAGCGGTTGTTGACCAAAACGCTGGCGTAAATCTATGATAGGTACAATAATGCCACGTAAGTTAATGACCCCTTTGATATAATTTGGCTTGTTCGGTAACTCAGTAACTGAACTCCACACGCGTATTTCTTGTACGCATAAAATATCAACACCATACTCTTCGCCATTTAACATAAAGGTGAGATATTCTTGCTCTTGTTCCATGGTATCTTCCTTTATTTATATTAACTGATGTTTTTCAATTTCTTGTAAAACGTTAACATTGAGTAAAATGACAACATTTTCGCCAACATTTACTAAACCTTGTAAGTAATTTTGTGGTACATAGCCACCAAATGCTGGGGCAGGTTTTATATCGCTAGCTTCTACATTGAGCACATCAGAGACGGCGTCAACCACAAAACCTATAGTGCGCGTTTTGTCTTCGGTTTCCACAGTTAAAACAATCACTACCGTTGTTTCACAATAAATAGCACTACCGATATTAAATTTCATTCGTAGATCAACTATCGGTACAATAATACCGCGCATATTTATAACCCCTTTAATATAACAAGGTGAATTAGGGATGCGGGTTGGGTTTTCCCAACTACGTATTTCTTCGACACATAAAATATCAACCGCATATTGTTCATCTGCTAATAAAAAAGTGAGGTATTGGTCACCACTGGTTATAAAGTCGATGCCCTCTAAGGAATACTCTCCCTCAACTGGCACCTCTGCTGCTAACATTTGAATATCCATTAAGTGTTCACTCCTGTCGATATTGACTGGGTAATTTGAGATTGAACACTTGACTGGTGGTGTTGATTTATTTGTGCTTTTGTTAACGCCATTTCAATAATACCTGGTACATCAAGAATCATAGCCACAGAACCGTCACCCAAAATAGTGGCTCCTGAGACACCTTGAACTTGTTGATAATTATCATTTAAGCTCTTAATGACGACTTGCTGCTGGGCAAGTAAATCATCAACCATTAAACCAATTTTTTGTCCGTCTGCTTCAACCACAACCAACAAACAACTTTCGATATGTTCAAATTCACAAGGAATATTAAATAACTGATAAATAGGGATAACCGGTACATTATCTTCCCTGAGTCGATAAAGCAGCATGTCACCTGAAACACGATTAATAAGCTCTTTTTGTGGCTGCAGAGATTCAACAATAGTAATTAAAGGAATGATATAAACTTCCTTACCCACCCGAACTAACTGACCATCAAGTATCGCTAAGGTAAGGGGTAGGTTTACCCGAAAGGTACTCCCCTTGCCTTGTTCAGACTCGACTTGTATTCGTCCACCTAATGATTGAATATTCTTTTTTACCACATCCATACCGACGCCACGACCAGAAATATCACTGACTTCTTTAGCAGTAGAAAATCCAGGTTCAAAAAGTAAATCAAAAACTTGGCTATCAGACAAGGTGGTTTTTTCATCAACGAGGCCTTTTTCAAGTGCCTTATTAAAAACAGCTTGGCGGTCAATGCCGCCACCATCATCACTAATTTCAATACAAATACTGCCACCTTGATGAAAGGCATTAAGCACAATAGAACCCTTTTCAGGCTTACCATTAGCGAGTCTAACTTGTGCAGACTCAATACCATGATCAACGGCATTGCGCACTAAATGTACCAGCGGATCGCCAATTTGTTCCATAACAGTTTTATCGAGTTCTGTTTGCTCACCTTTAAGAATAAGCTCAATTTCTTTTCCTGTTTTTTTAGACAGGTCATGTACTAACCTTGGAAAACGATTAAAAACGAAACTAATCGGTAGCATGCGAATTCGCATAACACTTTCTTGTAATTCTTTAGTATTTTGCAGTAACTGCTCCAACCCTGCATTTAGGCGCTCAACTTTTGATAAGTCAAAATCATTGCCTAACTCAGACAGCATAGATTGAGTAATAACTAATTCACCAACCAGGTTAATTAAACTATCAACTTTATCAACACCGACTCGAATAGAGCCGAGATCATTTTTAGACTTACCTGCTGGCTTATCTGGGGTGTTTTTTGGTGTAGGCTCAGGAAAGCTGTCTTCGATTGGCGTTGTTATATTAGCCGCTTCATCTTGGCTTGACTCGTCAAGGGTATTGGCTTCAATCACCTCTTCAACGTTGACTTCTGGGATGTGATCTTCTTTGGTAATAATTAATTCACATTCATCTTCAACCCATTCAAAGACTTCTTTTATATCCGCTTCACTGGCATTTGAGCACAATGTTAACTGCCAACTTAAATAGAGTTCTTCGGCATCAATATCACTTAATGCTGGTAGGTCTTTAGCATCAGCCACTAAAGAAATTTCTCCTAAATCAGCCAAGGCATTAAAGAGGAGTAGAGGATCATTACCGGTTTGCACTAAATGATGCTCTGGTATAAATTTTATCTGCCACCTTGTTATATCATTGTTATTGTCCGTGGTGTCATCAACATTTATCAGTAGTGCTTCAGTATTCCCATTGCCACTTGAGGCTAATGTTTCCTCTAAGCGCGTTGAGTTTTCAGCTATTTTTTCACTATCACACTCTTGTTCATCTCTTATTGCCTCAATTAACAAGCGCATACAGTCAACAGACTCTAATAATAATTCAACGTCATCTTGTTCAATATTACGCCTGCCATCACGCATTTCATCAAGAAGTGTTTCAACCAAGTGGGTGAACTCTGTGACATGATTAAAGCCAAAAGTACCAGCACCTCCTTTAATGGAATGGGCAGCACGAAATATTGAATTAATCGTTTCATCATCACCTTGCTCTAAATTTAGCAAGCTCGACTCCATTAATTCGAGACCTTCAAAACTTTCTTCTAAAAAGCTTGGAATAAACTGTGTGAGATCTACGCTCATAATAGCTACCTAACAACCCGTTTAATGGTTGCTAATAATTTTTCAGGATTAAAAGGTTTAACTAACCATCCGGTCGCACCAGCTGCCTTGCCACGCATTTTCATATCACCAGAACTTTCGGTCGTTAGCATCAAAATAGGAGTAAACTTAAAAGGAGGTAACTTACGTAACTCTTCGCATAAAGTAATACCATCCATAATCGGCATATTTACGTCAGAGATCACTAAGTCAAACGCCCCACCCTGAGCTTTGCTCAAACCTTCTTGTCCGTCTCTTGCTTCAACGGTTTCATAACCGGCACTTTTTAATGTAAAACTAACCATATCGCGAATAGAGTTAGAATCATCAACAACCAAAATTTTGGTCATAGGTATTTCCTTTTTAAGGTAAATATAAACAGCAAAAGCTTAATAATATTTAGAGGATATCTCACTAAAAAATTGATTCTAAGCATTTAGATATTGATTTAAAATGGCTTCATTAAGCCCTAATTGCTTAACGCTTTCTTGAATAACACGGGAGGTAGAATTCCAATTGAGTACTTTATTTTGTGCTGCGATGTAGGTTACCGCCGCTAATAATAATTGCACACCAACGGTATCTATATGGGTAACAGCGCTGTCGTCAAAAGTTATAACATCATTTTTAGCAATTTCATCGAGTAACTGATTTTTACAGTCATCCACTTGAGCAATGGTTAACAGAGCCGGTAATATGAACATTTAATCCCTTATAAATTCGTATAAATTCGTATAAAAATAGAATTCTTAGCAATAAAGATAAACCATAAAAAATTAACTGCAAGTTTATTTTAATAGAAACCCGCCATTTTTTAGGTATTTAGCATAAATTTATTGCTTTTTATTTTAAATACACATAAATAAAGTGAGCTTTCGTAATGAATATATTGCTTTCCCTGTTTACAATTATTATGGTTAAAAAAAGGATATGTTTTGAGAACAGCTATGCCAGAAGATAATCAAAAAGTGCCCAGCCAAATATTTCGTTGGTTTGAAAAAATGAAAACTAACTACGAGCAGAGTGTTCAAGGTGTATTAGAGCGATTCGAAAAATATAGTCATAGCCAACAATTAAGAATTGATCTCGCTAATCAATCAAACATTGATAACTTAAAGCAGTCTCATCAAAAACATCTTGACCAACAAAATGCTCATATCAAACAATTAACTGAAGATGCAAGCTATTACAAAAAACAAATCAGTAAACAACAACAAACTATAGAGCAGCTTAATGGCCGCTATGATGCAGTGATGAGTTGTTTGTTAACTGAAAAAAGAAAAGACATAGACATTAAAGATATTTTTTCTGACGACGAAGATGAAAACAGCGAGCTTATTGAAGACTTATACTTAGAAACTCACCATAACAAAGCTGTTGATGACCCCTTTAAACAGCAACGGCAAAATGAGTTAAATAATGAGCCCGACATAACGACTTCGCCTTTAAGCGAAAGTGATAACGACTTGTTTGATAAAGCTCTCATAAAAAGACAGTCTGGCGATGTTGAACAAGCGTTTCAATTGTTTGAACAAGCGGCAAAGCTTGGTCATGCAAAAGCGATGGGCGCGATGGGCCGTGCTTTTTTCTTAGCTGAAGGCACAGAAGAAGATCATGGCCTTGGACTTGCCTGGCTTATTCATGCGGCAAATCAAGATCTACCGCAAGCGGTTGCTCGGGTAAAGTTTTTTCAAGACAATAACCCTGAGCTTTACTTACAGGCACTTAATCTATCAGCAGACCCAATATTCCTTAAATATTAATAGCGCGATAACTTGGCTTTTATAACATGTAAAAATAGCCACTTTAGCAATGTATATTGTATAAAATCAATAATTCATGTCATAATAACGAAATAATATACATTACTTTTGGGACGCTAATGACACAAAAAATGACTATAGGTGTAGGAGGCTCTGATGCACAAACAGAGCTAGCCAAACTTAACAATATGACCGGCGATGTTGAGCCTATTTCTTCAAACGAGTTTCAGTTACGTATCGCTAAAGCTCAGCAATTAATGAAAGATAATAATATTGAGGCAACTTACTTAGATGCTGGCACTAACCTCTATTATTTTACGGGCACAAAATGGTATGCCAGTGAACGTATGGTTGGGGCAATAATCCCACAGCAAGGCGACATTCAATACATTACCCCCTTCTTTGAGGTCAATACCTTACGTCAGTATATGACCATTAAAGGTAAAGTTAATGGTTGGCAAGAACATGAAAATCCTTATCAATTATTTATTGAAACCTTAAAAAATATGGGGATTGACTCAGGCAATATTGCGCTTGACGAGTCAACCGCATTCTTCATTGCTGATGGTATTAAACAATGTGCCGACAGTAGCCCAAACAATTACCAACTGATCAATGCAAAAGCAATTACGGCTGGTTGTCGTAGTGAAAAATCGTTAGCTGAAATAGCGTTGCTACAACAGGCTAAAAATATGACGATGGCAGTACATCAAGCCGTCGCTAAAATATTATATCAGGGGATCAGTACGCAAGAAGTTACTGACTTTATCAATCAAGCCCACATAAAGGTTGGCGCCGCTGCAGGATCTTACTTTTGTATTGTGCTCTTTGGTGAAGATTCATCTTTTCCACACGGGGTAAAAAACCCAAAAACTTTAGACATTAACGATATAGTGCTTATTGATACCGGTTGTCAGTTAGAAGGATACAATTCAGATATCACCAGAACCTATGTTTTTGGTGAAGCTAACCCACGTCAGCGTCAAATGTGGTTGATTGAAAAAAATGCCCAAGCAAGTGCATTTAACGCAGCAATACTTGGCGTACCTTGTGGTGATGTTGATATTGCCGCTCGCGATTATTTAGCCAGCCAAGCAATGGGACCTGATTATCAAACACCGGGTTGTCCCCACAGAACCGGCCACGGCATAGGTTTAGATATTCATGAATGGCCTTATCTAGTTCGCAGTGATAAAACCCCCTTGTCGGTAGGTATGTGTTTCTCTAATGAACCGATGTTAGTGGTACCAGACGAATTTGGTGTTCGCCTAGAAGATCATTTTTATATGAGTGAGCATGGAGCAAAATGGTTTACTGAACCATCATATTCTATCGATGACCCGTTCGGATTAATGAAGGGTTAGTTAATTTTAATTAAAAAAGTTAATCCTTTCAGTTAATAATTTGTAACGTTTTCGCTTGTATTTCACGTTATTAGTTCACATTAGCCAAATAATTGTTTGGCTAATGCTTAAGCATTGAGTAGAATTAACTCACTTATAAACGAAGGTTGGTTGGAGATTTAATACTATGCACGCTCTGTTTGAATATCTCCCCCTCGTTGTTTTTTTTATTGTTTATAAATTTGTTGATATATATTGGGCAACTGGCGCTTTAATTATCCTTGGCGCCGCGCAAATAATTTACTATCTTTACAAAAAAGAACCCATCCCTAAACGTACCTTAATATTTTTTGTCCTTATTGCGGTGTTTGGTGGGCTAACAATATTTTTACATGACGATACTTTTCTCAAATGGAAAGTCACCATCATCAATTTATTGTTTGCAATCGCACTTATGGTCAGTGATAAGATTTTTAATAAAAACATCATCAAAGACTTCCTCGATGAGTCATTAACTTTACCTGAGAATATTTGGCGTAAATTAAACTTAGCTTGGGCGCTCTTTTTCACATTTTGCGCGATATTAAATTTATACGTCGCTTTTAATTTTGACCAAGACACTTGGGTCAACTTTAAAGTATTCGGTTTAACCGGCTTAATGTTTGTTTTTTCAATCGCCTCAATTTTATTATTATCAAAACATTTACCCGATGATGATGAAGAAAGTGACAGACCAATTGAAGAAAAAAAGTAATCACTTAATCTATATATAATCCTCAAACTTTATGGAAACGACATGTTTTATCTTATTTATTCAGAAGACGTAGAAAATAGTTTAGCTTTAAGAATGTCAGTACGTGAGCAACATTTAGCACGTTTACGAGAATTACAAGACCAAGGGCGATTATTAATGGCAGGCCCTTGTCCCGCAATCGATAATGAAAACCCTGGTGATGCAGGCTTTACAGGTTCGCTTATCGTTGCTGAATTTGATAGTTTAACGCAAGCCCAAGTATGGGCAGATAAAGACCCTTATATTGGCGCGGGTGTTTATAAAAAAGTGACCGTAAAACCTTATAAAAAAGTACTACCCGCATAAAGTTGAGCTATTATTACTTTACCTATGATCCGATGATTAACTATAAACTTATAAATATAATGAAAAGTATCATGAGCAAAACTTCTTTCTATTGTTTAACCTTAGCCCTTTGTTTTTTATCCAATGTTAGCTACGCAAAAAAGTCTATTGATGAATGTGAGCTGACCCAAAAAACAACCTCAGGCTTATCAGGCTGTCTAGACATAGTTAAACAAGCGGTAGATAGAGAGTTACAAACATGGATAAACAATCAAGTGTTCATCCTTGAAGAGTTTGCCTCTGTAACCGGAAGAAAAGCGGCATTAAACATGTTTAAACGCTCACAACGTAATTTTATTACCTTTAGAGAAAATGACTGTCGATGGCAGTACCTTGCTATTTCACCGGGAACGGGTGCGGCTTCTGCCTACAAGAAGTGTTATATTTTAGTGAGTCAAAGCCGTATTAAAGAATTAGAATCAATTAACCCCTAGTACTACTATTTCAGCCCAGTACACTGTTATATAAACAGTTGCTTGGCTGAAATATAACCCGCCTTACCACCAGCGGTAATCGTCTGAACATTGATGATTTTATGCTCGCCAAAACTTGCTTTTAGTTACTGACTTTCAAACAATTCACTTCAATGCTCATCATCATTTATTCCATATATAACCTGTCAACGCACCGACGAACACGATTAGCTGCTAAAGATTTTTGTCATTAATAATCGATAAATTAACATATAAATCCCCGCTGCGATAACACTGAGCGACAATGCTATTGCAGCAAATAAGTCGGGTGCTTTCATTAGGCTACTCATTAATGACTCTTGATAATAAAAAAACCATTGATGATTATCAGGAAAGACCACCGTATGCAGATAGTAAAAGACATCGGTAAAACCAAACAGTGAAAACACAGCTATAAATAAAAAAGTGGGAATAATTACCGCCATATAGCGCTCTTTTTTAGCTGGCTTTGGCTGTTTGAAACGAGATACACCAGCAATCGTAATCAGTAGTAATAAGACATTAATCACTGATATTGTACGTAATTGGTTAATTAAAACACTGACATCTTGTAAATGTACGACCTCAGGTTTGGTCAGTAAAGCGCGACGCTGGTTATCGTTATTGAGATAACTTAACCTTGCCAGACCCTCGCCGTTATTATGAATTTCATCAACTATTTCGTTAAAGCTTTGTAAATGTTGCTCACGACTTGTCTGGGCAAAGTCCTGTTTACCTTGTGTATTCTGTGGTGCATAAGTTTTTATCGTTTGTTCAATATTTAATGGTGAGTACCAAAACTTATAAAAAAAATTAACACTTTTATTGACTTGCCAACTTAGCCCCAGCGAAAAAAGCAATAAGAAACAACAACAACATAGCCATAAGAAGGTCGCTGAGTGGCGTCTATTTAGTGGTAAAATGCGGTTCATTAAAATTCAAACTCAATAGCCGCGCGCAAAATATGATCTTTGCTTTCGCCATTCAGTCCAGTGATAAAGGCGAGTTCCCATTTCAACTGCTTTTGTCGGTCAAAGCGTTGAATTCCCATGAAAGCTGGACCAATACCGACATAATCTTCACCTGAATATAACTCAATTGCGGGTTGAAATTGCGGTAGCCAGCGATAACGATACTGAGCGCGAAACTCCATTTCTATTTCATTTTTAATGTCATTTCCCCACTCGTAAATCAAAAATGCATTAATACTTAAACTGGTCCGCCCTATTTCTTTCTCAAACAGCAAGCCTGAAGTCACTTCCCAACTGTCTTTATTATGTTCTTTTTCAAATTCAAAAAGCATGCCCCAATCCGCCCAATACTGACCTTGCTCCGTTAGCATCCAACGGGTTTCTATTTCGTAAGCAGATAAACCAAAATTTCCATCAATATCGCGTTCGCCAACGATATAAAACTCTACCATCAGGTTGTCAAGTACAGACTGCCCGTAGGCAAAGCGCTGCGCTAAGTCATTGGTCTTTTCCGTTTGGTGAGACAGTAACCGCCATTCAACTTCTTTTTCATTGGGTAACACGTACGGATGATACACTTTATCCACCACTACCCCATCAGCAAAAGCAATAACGCTGTAAAGGTTGTACAAGAGTAACGTTAAAACATAAAATATTTTTTTCATGATACAACCTGCTTAAAGCGAGGGATCCGCCAAAGTTTTTGGGGAAACTGACACCAATAAAGTGCGATAAATAAAGCGCAAAGATAAAGTCCAATTTGTAATAGGGTTGGGCTTGCATCGTAACCAAATAAAGCTTTCAAAAAATGTCCTAATTCAGACTTTTCTCTAACAATAAAATTAACATCAAAAATCATACGACTACTGGGTAAAAAATCAATTTGTAGTAATAAATCGCTGGTTTTATTAAATAAACCACAAGCAAAGAAAACAAAAATAATTTCGGTGCTTCGACCATACAAACGCTCATTGAGAAACAAGCAAAAAAAGTACAATAGTATACTGATACTAATACAAATTCCTGTTCCTAAAACAACGCCAATAAAAAGTGAATTAACCATATCGGTTTGCGACCAATATCCAATAAAGTAAATGAGGAAGTTAGTACCCTGTAGCATAATAACTAACGCGAGTATTGCGCCAGCATACCAAGATAGCTGACTGTTATTGGCGGTACTAACGCTGATATGGGAGCGATGAATAAAATGTAAAATTAGAATATATACAAGAACATGTATACTCGCATAGAACCATTCAAGCCCGGTATCATCAAACATTTGGCTGATCACATCGATATAAATCCAAAGTAGTAACATAAACAAAATACCCAATAGCGCACCACTTATAAGGGTAAGACCACAGAGTTGAAACTTATTTTTAATCGATAACAACAAGGCTAACACCATAAAAATAACTAAACTGTTACTCAAAAACAAAAGCACGGTATTAATTAACATTAAGCACCTCCTGTTATGTTTTGAACAGTAGCTTTACTTGCTTTTTTACGCTCAGGCAACGGGGTAACGATAATGGTCCCTTTGGCACTATTAGGATTAAACTCACCAAAAAAGTTATATTTTCCTTCGGGTAATGGACCAATAAAAATCACCGCTCTTTTATGGGGGAAAATAACCTTTTCTCGATTTAAGTCAAAACTGTCAAACTCTTCAGGGGTTGTATCTCGATTATAAATAACAAGTTTAACTTTTTTGTTTGGTGGAATTTTTATAACCGCAGGAAAAAACAAATGATCTTTCAATTCTACGACATACTCAGCTCGTTCAGCCCAGACACTTGGGCTAAAGATTAAAGAGATAAAGAGGCTAATAATGCTGGTTTTTTTTATAAAAATAGCAGGTGCTTTCACTTATTGTCCTCCCATTCTTGTTCAAACTGATGTAAATGTAAGTCAATCGCTTGAGTCTTTTGTGGAAACCTTACTGACACGCTAAGGCCACCTAATTTCGTCGATTTTGCTAAAATAATACTCGCATGATGTAATTTAACAATATGCTGAACAATCGCTAAACCTAAGCCACATCCTACCACAGTAGAGTGATGGCTATCTCCACCCACACGATAAAAACGATCGAAAACTCGCTGGTATTCGCTGGAGTCAATACCGGGGCCAGAATCTTCAACAATCAGGGTGAAACTGTCTTCATCAATCAACGTTTTTACCAAAATATGCCCGCCTTTAGGAGTATATTTACAGGCATTACCAATTAAATTTTTCACTAAGGTCAATAAAGCAAATTCATTAGCATAAATAATTTGGGCTTCACTTTCTAACGAAATATCATGCTGATGCTGCAATATTTCAGGGTATAAGTCGCTGATCACTTGTTGCAACAATCCTTGTAATTCAAGCTTAGTGACTGCCATGGTGAGTTGATCAGGATTAGTACGATTTAACGTTAATATTTGATCGACAACATGAGCCATTCGGTCAACACTTTGACCTAATTGCATTAACGAAGCCTGCCCGGTGCTGTCAAGGTTTTCACTTTGGGTTATTTGTAAATTGTGAACATTAATTTTGAGCACACTTAACGGCGTTCTTAATTCATGAGCGGCGTCAGAAGCAAAATAACGTTCCCTTGAAAAAGCTGCCGACAAGCGTTCAAATAACAGATTTAGTGTCTGAATAACCGGTTGTAGTTCTTTTGTTGATGTCTCACTAGAAAGCTTTGATAAGTCATTAATTTTCTTTTCTGACAATTCTCGGCGCAAAACAGTTAACGGCTTTAAGCCTTGACGAATCGCCATAAAAATAAACAAGGCAATCAAAGGGATAACTAAAATAATAGGAGTCACAGCAGATAATATAACTTGTTCAGCCAGTGAAAATCTTTGTTCAAGCGGTTGGGCAACCAGCACTCTTAATTGACTTCTTTGCGCCTGTTCGTTTGTTGATGTTTCTATATATACTCGCCAACGCTGTCCAATAAAATTAAGGTCCGTAAACCCTGCAGGTAACTCAGTAATTGACTGTTCAGGAGCATTATCTGTGCGTAGTAATAAAGTATTATTGCTAAAGACTTGATAAGCAATATGGTTAGAAGGGACCACTGTTGCTGCACTTAATCGATTTTCGGCACCCTTGTCAGAAAGAGTCGCAGAGGTCGCTAACAAGGTTTTACCGACGATAACTAATTGCTCATCAAATAAGCTAGTTGCTTGTTCCATACTGGCTTTATAGCCCTGTATGGCAGCAAAAAATGTCATCAAAGTGATGATGGATAGTAAAATAAGGACTAAGTAGCGACGAATCGACATTAGGTTTTATTAACCGTATAACCAACGCCTCTGACTGTTTTTATAAATTGTTCTGGCAATTTTTTTCTTAAGTTGTGTATATGTACCTCAACAGCATTACTGGCCACTTCTTCTCCCCATTCATATAAACGCGATTCAATTTGTTCCCGAGATTGGATTCGACCGGCATTTTCCATCAATGCTTTTAATACCATGTACTCTTTTTTTGACGTTTTTAATTCTTCATCTTTAATAAGGATTTTATGTGCTGCGGTATCAATTGCCACGTCTGAGCAAATAATCAATGCCGACTTTGCCGTGCCTAAACGCCGTTCAATCACGCGAAGGCGTGCTAACAATTCGCTAATTTCAAAAGGCTTTACCAGGTAATCATCTGCACCAAAATCTAAGCCTTTAACTTTATCTTCAAGCGCGTCTCTTGCGGTTAAAATAATAACAGGAATACCTAGCTTACGATCACGAGTACGCTTTAGCACTTCCAATCCGTCAATATCAGGTAAACCCAGATCAAGAATAACTAAGTCTTGATCTGACACAGACAATGCTGAAATTGCCGTTTTACCATTATCAACATGGTTAACAACAAAGCCTTCATGACGAAGTGACTGCTGCAATCCCAAAGCCAGGGGGATATCGTCTTCAACTAACAATATGCGCATATTTTTCCTATAACAATTTAAAATGACTATTAACGGTTTTTATATTATCTAGCCTTTTCCAAGGCCGGTTATTAATACTTGACGGTCGAAAACCATCAACAGTGAAGATAAGACTTAACAATGCCATAGGTATGAACGACTCAAGGTGTTTTATCTCAAAGTTATTGTCGGTTATTACAGAAATATTCGCCATAAAAAAATGAACGTTAATAGCGGTTATTCATCAAATGACCTGTTTATTCATAGGGGGATATTTACCTTAAATATTCAGTGAATGAAAATAACAAACTTTTATTAAGGAAAGCTTAAGAGCTAACAATTGTTTATCGCTAAAATCCCCTAGCATAGCATTGGGCCAACAAATACTAGTGGTATCTTCAATACTGTTGGTGCTATTCCCCTCATTTACTGGCGTTTATTACATTAGATCCTTCAGTAGGATCAATTAATATTAATCATAAAAAGTGCTTGAATAAACACCAAAAACGATATACTGTACATACATACAGTATATCGAGGTTTTAAAAATGAATTCAATAAATCACATTAATACCAACACCTTAGCGTTAAAAACTACAACTATGGCTATCAAAAAACACAAATGGTGTGATGTTAGAAGTATTGCTAATGCCATAGAACTATCTCAGCAGTATACTGAAATCTTCAAAAATCATGATTTAGATAACAAATGGATCCTGATGATAAACCCTGAAGAGAAGCCGCTTCAGCAATTGTCTGATCAAGGAAAAATAGACCCTAAAAGAATCTTAAAAGTTAATCTTCATCAACGTAATATCTCACTAAATACCATTAAAGATGCTTTAGAAAAAGGTCACTGTTCGGCTGTTATTTTGTGTAATGCCACCTTAGATAAATCACAATTAAGCCAACTCACTCAATTCGCAGAAAAAGGACAAACTCAATGCATTATTTTAACCAAGCAAACTCAAAAACGTTTAAACCAGCAACGACTAAAAAATTACGTCACTCTTTCGGATTCTTCTTTATTGTTACATTAATTGAGTTTGAAGCGATTTTGCCGTTATTAAAACAGAAAATAAAATTTTGCTCTGCTAAAATAGATCAACTACTTTTCTAAAATAATGTCGACTTTATGCAATGCCCATGTGGTTCAAATATTAGTTTTCAGCAATGCTGCTGCTTATTAATAAATCAAGAGACCTGTGCACAATCACCAGAGCAATTGATGCGTTCTCGCTATAGCGCCTATGCAACAGAGGCAGCTGATTATATTTATCAGACTTATGCTCAAGCTAGCAGAGCTTTACAATCAATCGCTGATATATCAGCATGGGCCAAAGAAACCAAATGGTTAAAACTAACCATTAATGCTGCCAGTGATTATACCGAGCTTAATGATCAAAATGCTGTAAACGCTGACAATAAAGAGCAACACTTACCGACGGTTTGCTTTTCGGCTTATTACCAACATCAAGGTGAGTATTTTCTGATGAAGGAAACATCACGCTTTGTTGTTGAAAAGGGGCAATGGCGATATTTAGATGGTGAAGTCAGTAACAATGAAGCGCTGATAGCACCAAAAAGAAACCAAGCTTGCTTTTGCGATAGTAATAAAAAATTTAAACAATGCTGTGGCCGGTAAATTCGACAATTAACAATCAAGTTCTTCCCAAAAGAAACCAGCGATGCTTTTGTCATAGCAATAAAAATTTAGACAATGCTGTAGCAAGTAAACTCAACAATTAACAATCAAGTTTAAACATTGCTCAGGCCAGTAAACTGAAAAAGTTAATCACAAATAACGTCAACACAAACGCACGATTTTATTGGCATGCTAATGCAATAACCTTATGCTATAGCATCAAGTAACGGCGCTTTAACGATAGTGTTATGCACGGCGTTAAGCCAACCTTTAGTATCGAATGATAATCTTGAACTGTCGGTGTCTTGCGGCGTATTATTCTTTGTATGATTAAATTTTTTCTGGCAGTACAGCGAGGTATTATTTAATACTTCTTGTCTGATATGCTTTTTATCATCTCGAAAAGCAAGCGGTTTAGGCAACAAAGCATTTGATAAACGTAATTCTGCTAGGTTATTCTGCTGAATAAGTTCTGCTTGATCAAATATTGCTGTGCTGTGATTTTCATTCAGAGATAAAGGTGCTTTATCAGGAAGGTCAAACTCTTTACGTAAGCTTGCATCATTAGTCGTTTTAGTGTCAACGACAGTTTTTGGCAAAGAAAATTGACTATGGCTAGGTACGTCATCACTTAGCATTGCCAATAAGAGTGAAAAGTCAGCTCGTCGAGCGCTGTGCACACTTACATTAAGTTGTTCACCTAATTGTAATTCGTGTACCAGAATTTGACTGTCAACTGACTCTGTAAGCAATGTACTTCAACTTTATTATTTTCTCTAAAGCTTATATCGGCAATCCTTTAATTTAGTTGAGTTTAATTTCTATTTATTTACACATTTACCTGTCTATTAAAAAGTTGATGTTAATAAGTACCTAATTCACTTCACTAGCAATTAATAATAACCTTCTCTGATAACTTCTGGTAGCATGTGGAAAAAATCAATATCGAGTCTTTTATGAAAATCATTAGCTTTAACATTAACGGCCTTCGTGCGCGTTTACACCAACTTCAAGCCATCATTGATAAGCACCAGCCTGATATTATTGGCTTACAAGAAATCAAAGTTCATAATGATGCTTTTCCCGTTGAAGCTGTTGAAGCTATGGGTTATCACGTTTATTTTCATGGTCAAAAAGCACATTATGGTGTGGCTATGTTATGTAAAAAAGCAGCCAATATTGTTAAAATGGGCTTTGCTAGCGATACTGAAGAGTCTCAAAAACGTATGGTGATGATTGAGACCACCAATGAACAAGGTGAAAAAGTAACGGTATTAAACGGTTATTTCCCGCAAGGCGATAACATCGCTCATGAAACAAAATATCCCTATAAGCGTCAATTTTATAAAGACTTGATGACCTATTTAAATGATAACCATACCCCAGATGAGCACGTAGTCATTATCGGCGATATTAATATTTCACCTGCTGATTTAGATATTGGTATTGGTGAGCCTAACCAAAAGCGTTGGTTAAAGACTGGTAAGTGTAGTTTTCAACCAGAAGAAAGAGAATGGCTTGCAACTTTAATGGCTTGGGGATTTAAAGATACGTTTAGAGAATTGCATCCAACAAAAGCGGAACGTTATTCTTGGTTTGACTATCGTTCTAAAGGTTTTGTTGATAATCGTGGTTTACGCATCGATGTGGTTTTGGCAACGCACAAGATGGCGGCAACGTGTATCGAAGCCGATATTGATTACGAACTACGTGCTATTGAAAAACCTTCAGATCACGCGCCGATTTGGTCTACTTTTAAGTAGCTGTTGAGTAAATACTATGTTCCTTGCTCAATACGTTTGCCCCATTTGTAAAAAATCATTAGTGTTAGCTAACCAAAGCTATCGTTGTCAGAACAACCATAGCTTTGATGAAGCAAAAGAAGGTTATGTAAACTTATTGCCCGTTCAACATAAACATTCAAAAGACCCTGGTGATAACAAAGCCATGGTTAACGCACGTCGTCAATTTCTAGATAAAGGCTTTTATCAACCGCTCGCTGATGAATTACAATCTCTATATCAACAATATGGTGATTTAACAAAGCCGGTATTTGATGCTGGCTGTGGTGAAGGTTTTTATACTCAACAGTATGTAAGGCCTACCAACCGTGTTTATGGTATTGACATTGCAAAAAATGCGGTTAAAAATGCCGCTAAAAAATATAAAGATTGTCAATTTAGTGTTGCCACCTTGTCGCTGTTACCTTTTAGTGAAAACTACTTTTCTTGGATCAACTCTATTTACGCACCAATTCTTGAAGAAGAATTCACTCGGGTACTAGCTAATAATGGCTATTTAGTCACAGTAACGCCGGCAAAAAATCATTTAATTGAACTAAAAGCATTAATATACCGAACAGCGCAACAACATGATATGACTAAAAGTCCTATTGAAAATTTAACATTGATTGCACAAAAAGAAGTGAACTATGAGATGAAATTTACTGAAGGTGAAGATATTATTAACTTATTAGCAATGACCCCTTTTGCTTTTAAAACGACTGAAACCTTACTTAACGATTTAAAAACAAGAAATAATTTCACTTGCCAAGCTGATTTTTTGATACGTCTTTATAAAAACACGGTCAATTAACGTTTAACTCAATTGTTAAGCGGTTAGAATTTAGAATTTTGTGACTGATGACTGATGTTAAGTAGTTTTGCTAAATCAATAAAACGTGGCTTGTGCAGTGATAATTTTATCGAACCACCCGCTTCGTTGACTCTAGCAACACTTTCTTTGTACCAAGAGGCGAGTGCCAGCGGCAAAAATTTATCGGCTTTAACGCCAAGCATTAACAATGCCTGTAGCGGAATACTTAAAATAAATAAGCTATAAACTAACGCTTGTGGTAATAACGTCATCGATCCTAGGTAAAGTTGCATAATAAAAGAAAACAACGCAATACCCGGTAAATAGCGAAAAGCCAAACGGCAAATTTGAACAGCTTGGTACTCGGCAAAATAATTACCTAACTCTGCTCGCTGCGGCCAAAGTCGCATATACTCTCGACCTAGCTTAATTAGTTCTACTAAACTCATATTCATAAACGACACACTATAACAACGGTTATTTAAAAGATAGCACAAAGTTGTAACTAGTTTTAATCAAGTCTCCCTAAAGTTAACTTCCTTAGTTCATATCAATATTTTAACACTATATTTGGTCTATAATCATTCCAATTAACGTATTGTAATAAAACAATTAACCACCTAATAAATGAGCATTAAATAAAACCATGAAAAAAAATCTAATTTTAGTGTTAAATTGCGGTAGTTCATCCTTAAAATTTTCTTTAATTAAACCAGAAAACGGCGAAACATTACTATCAGGGCTCGCTGAGCGCTTATTGTCCGAACAAGCAAGCATCAAGATTAACGTTAAGGGACAAAAAAAGCACACGGCTATACCTCATCCATTTGATCATCGAACAGCGATAATGGCTTTAGTTGACAGCTTAATTTCACAACAATTAAATTTACAAATATGTGCCATAGGCCACCGCGTTGTCCATGGTGGTGAACACTATTGTATGCCAACGTTAATTACTGATGAAGTAAAAAACACCATCAGTAACTTGTCTCAGCTTGCCCCATTACACAACCCAGCAAATTTGATGGGTATTAACGCCGCGGAAACGGTTTTTACTGATGTGCCGCAAGTTGCCGTTTTTGACACAGCTTTTCACCAAACGATGCCAGAAAAAGCTTACATTTATGGTATCCCCTACGCTCTCTATCAAGAGCATGGTATTCGACGCTATGGTTTTCATGGTACAAGCCATTATTTTGTTGCACAACAAGCGGCTAAAACACTCGATAAATCCATTAATGAAGGTAATTTTATCAGTGCTCACTTAGGCAATGGTTGCAGTGTTACTGCGATTAAAAATGGTAAGAGTGTCGATACTAGCTTAGGTTTAACACCGCTCGAAGGAGTGATGATGGGCACACGCAGCGGCGATGTTGATGCGGGTATTATTTTTCACCTAATCAATCAACTCGGCTATACCACAGCGCAAGTGAGCCATTTGTTACATAAAGAAAGCGGCCTATTAGGGGTTTCGGGGTTAAGCAACGATTGTCGTGAAATAGAAGAAGCTTGGTTAAAGGATAAAAATCCACGAGCAAAGTTAGCATTAGATATATTTTGCTACCGTGTTGCAAAGTCCGTTGCTTCTTTTACTGCCAGCTTAACATCAATCGATGCCTTAATATTTACCGGCGGTATTGGCGAAAATTCGACGCTAATTAGAGCCAATATTATTGATCAATTGAGCCTACTTAATTTCTTTGTTGCTACTGATAAGAATAATGCCTGCTGCTTTGGCAAGGCAGGTAATATCGGTACAGAAAACTCTCGTCCTATTTTAGTCATTCCAACAAATGAAGAGTGGGTTATTGCAGAGCAAACCTCACAACTTTTATTTAATAACAGCTCAACTAAGGAATAAAGTCATGTCACATAGAATCATGTTGATCCCAGTAGGTTTTGGCGTTGGACTTAGCAGTGTTGTGCAAGGCTTACTTCATGCGTGTCAGCAAAAAGGTATAAATGTCGGCCATTTTAAACCAATAAGTCAACCCGCTCGTCGTTTATTAGCTCACAAAAATAATACGGTTCAAAGTAAGCTCAATACTCCAAATTTAGGGACTTCGGTATCATTAGCTTATGTTGAACAACAAATGGGCGATGGCAAGCATGATATTGTTTTAGAACAGATTGTTGGAGATTTTAATCAATTTGAAAAACAACATGATGTGGTGATTATTGAAGGACTGATACCAACGACACGCCAACCTTACGCGGGCAGAATCAACCGAGATGTTGCTCAAGCCCTGTCAGCAGATATTGTCTTGGTGGCAGCGCCCGATAACGATAGCGCTGAAGAGTTTGAGGACCGTTTAGAAGTTAGTGCGGAAACTTTTGGCGGAATAAAAAACAAACGCCTTATTGGTTGTATTATTAATAAGATTAATAGTCCCGACAAAGATGAGTATGGATTACTGCCTCGTGAAAGTGATTTTAATAGTGAGTTCGATCTTGCTACGCTAATTAATTTATCGATATTTAAAAATCGTCATTTTGACTTGTTAGGTACTGTCTTATGGGAAATGGACTTAATCGCGCCACGGGTCATGGATATTTGCAATTATCTCAATGCTGAAGTGTTAAATGCAGGTGATATGTCGCATCGCCGTATCCGCAGTATTAGTTTTTGTGCACGCAGCGTTGGTAATTTAATGAGCCATTTACAACCAAGTCGATTAATTGTTACTCCTGGAGACAGAACCGACATTATTATCGCCACCTGTTTATCGGCTTTAAATGGTACAAAAGTGGGCGCATTATTATTGACTAACGGCTATAAACCCAACGAACAAGTGATGACACTTTGTCAACAAGCTTTAGACGCTGGCCTACCGGTGCTTTCTGTGCCTTGGGATACTTGGCAAACGTCTCGTCATTTAATGAACTACAACCCAGAAACCCCTGCAGATGATATTCAACGTCATGAAAAAGTAAGAGAATATATCGCTGATAACTTGTCTGCGAATTGGTTACAGCAACTGTCTGAAAATGTAGCACAAAGTAGCCAAATGTCTCCACCAGCATTTAGGCATAAGCTCACAGAACTTGCTCGTAGTGCAAATAAACTTATTGTTTTGCCAGAAGGCACAGATATCAGAACCATTAAGGCTGCTGCAATATGTGTTGAACGTGGCATTGCTCGTTGTCAGTTACTGGGCGATAAAGAAAGTATTTTATTGATTGCAGAGCAACAAGGTATTCAATTACCAGAAGGACTATTAATTACCGACCCCAACTTAATTCGAGACCACTACATTGCTCCTTTAGTTGAGTTGAGAAAACATAAAGGATTAACCGAAGTGGTCGCAAAACAAGAACTACAGGACAACGTGGTCTTAGCAACAATGATGTTGCAACTCGGTGAAGTGGACGGTTTAGTCTCTGGAGCTATTAATACCACTGCAAATACGATTCGCCCTGCCCTGCAATTAATTAAAACGGCTGAAGGAAGTTCATTAGTTTCATCTGTTTTCTTTATGTTATTACCTGAGCAAGTTCTAGTATATGGTGATTGTGCAATAAACCCTGAGCCAACTGCGGAACAACTCTCTGAGATAGCGATACAATCTGCCGACTCAGCAATAAAGTTTGGCATTGACCCTAAGGTAGCCATGATAAGTTACAGCACTGGCAGTTCGGGGGTTGGTGCCGATGTAGAAAAAGTAGCAAAAGCAACCAAACTCGCGCAAGCAAAACGACCTGATTTGATCATCGATGGACCGCTGCAATATGATGCCGCCATTATGGAAAATGTTGCCAAGAAAAAAGCGCCTAACAGCCCTGTTGCGGGTAAAGCCAATGTCTTCATTTTTCCTGATTTAAATACCGGTAATACCACCTACAAAGCGGTACAACGTTCTGCACACTTAGTCAGTATTGGGCCAATGTTACAAGGCATGCGAAAACCGGTTAACGACCTTTCCCGTGGTGCTTTAGTCGATGATATCGTCTATACAATTGCCTTAACAGCCATTCAAGCAAAAGTATAGTTTACTCAGCTAAAAGGTTAGTTTATTAACCTTTTAGCTTATATTTTTATTGGCTTGAGACTGCTTTTATATACAGTTGACTATTTTAATAACTATTTATAATTCAATCAATTTTTAGCCACTAGACAAAAAACAACCAGCTAAAATTAACCTTTAAAAACATAAAGATAACCATTAAAGCAATAGTTACCCACAATGATACCCACAGCTTTTGTGGATATCATTAATAACTATTGATGAGGATTTAACAGGTTAACCAGCAAGAATACATTAACTTTTCCACGTTTGATGCTGTTTTTATAAATAACAAGTTATTATTGCCATAAAATACAATAAAATCTAAATAAACATCATATTATTTATCTATTATCAAGCGATGGGGAGTCGCGAGACAAGATCAAGTAAACTTGCTTTATCTTATTAATATCTGCTGTTCATTGCTAAAGCAAGGCATTGACGATACTTAATCTGTTTAAGATAACTATCCTTGCTTTAACAATTAGCCAGTAAACGCTATAGTGACCTTTTTCCTAATGGTCACGTTCAATGAGCACTCTTACCCTCAAATTACTTGAAGAAACGTTTGCTATTCATAGTTTAGCCAGCGATATCGAAATACCAAAAGCTGTGTTTGATGCGCCAATTTTTTTTATTGCAAAAACCTATGAAGAAACATCCATTGTATTACCTCAAAGTATCAACATTGTGAGTGATGAGGTTGAAAAAGACTGGCAAGCACTTGAAGTTGTCGGCCCATTGGATTTTACGCTAACGGGTATTTTATCGAAAATATCAACAATTTTAGCCAAAGAAAAAATCAGTATTTTTGCTATATCTACTTTTGATACTGATTATATTTTAGTAAAATCAAATAATGTATCTCTTGCAACCACTGCATTGATATCTAACGATTACCAAATAATTTAGTTTAAGGGATGTTCATGACCACTATTTACGGCATAAATAATTGCGACACGGTTAAAAAAGCAACGAAATGGCTTGATAAGCAAGATATTGAGTACACTTTTTTTGATTTTAAGAAACAACCATTAACGCCTGAGTTACTCAATGAATTTGTCAGCAACAGCTCTTGGGAAGTTTTACTCAATAAACGTAGTACCACTTTTAGAAACCTACCCGAAGCGATTAAGAGCAATTTAACTGATGATGTTATTTTCCAAGCAGTTTTGGCTCAACCGACCTTACTCAAAAGACCTTTAATCGCTCACAACAACGCCTTTGAAGTGGGTTTTAAAGAGCCTGTATATCAAGCACTATTTTTATCATGAGTAAATTAAAGGCAGAACATGACGTTATCATGTTAGCGAAAGATTTAATTGCCCGCCCGTCAGTAACCCCTGAAGATTTTGGTTGTCAAAAAATGATGTCAGAGCGTCTAGGCGTTTTGGGATTTAACAATGAAACTATGGTTTTCGAAGATACGACCAATCTATGGTCGAGACGCGGCACAACTGAGCCAGTATTTTGCTTTGCCGGTCACACTGATGTTGTTCCCGCAGGTAACTTAGCGCTTTGGCATACTCCCCCTTTTGAGCCAACCATTATTGATGGCATGTTGTACGGGCGCGGTGCTGCAGATATGAAAGGCAGTTTAGCCGCAATGCTCATTGCTACAGCACGCTTTGTAAATGATCATCCCGACCATAAGGGCTCAATAGCTTACCTTATTACCAGTGATGAAGAAGGGCCTTTTATCAATGGCACCACCCGTGTTATCGATACCCTTGAAGCTCGTCATGAGAAAATCAACTATTGTATTGTTGGTGAGCCAACCAGCTCAGATAGGGTCGGTGATATCGTTAAAAATGGTCGCCGGGGTTCTATCTCTGGTGAGCTAATCATTCACGGTAAACAAGGCCATGTTGCCTACCCTGATCATGTAAAAAACCCTATCCATCTAGCTATGCCTGCTTTAGCCGAACTTAGTCAAATGCACTGGGATAACGGTAATGCTTATTTTCCTAAAACGAGTTTTCAGTTATCAAACATCGAATCGGGTACTGGCGCAACTAATGTTGTACCTGGTCATTTAACCGCATGGTTTAATTTACGTTTTAGTACCGAATTAAATTTTCAAAATATTATCGATAAAATTGATGCGGTCCTTATTAAACATCAATTAACCTATGAAATTAAATGGACATTTAATGGTAAGCCGTTTATTACTGAACCTGGCGCTTTGCTTGACTCTGCGGTAAAAGCTATAAAGACAGTCACCAATATTGATGCTGAATTATCAACATCTGGTGGCACTTCAGATGGCCGTTTTATTGCCCCTACGGGTGCACAAGTGATTGAACTTGGGCCGTGCAATGCCACTATTCATCAAGTCAACGAGAGTGTCAGCTGTAATGATTTAATTTTACTTACTGATATTTATTATCATACACTGGTTAATGCACTCACTGACCCAACAACCACAGCTTAACTTTAATGACTGAAATATTAACTAACAGACACTTAACTGGCCACGACAATAGCCATATTACTTGGTTAGATGACCAGACAGGAATTCATCACCAAGCGTTAACTGCATGGCAAGATATGTCTGATGAAGCAAAGTTAGCAGGCTTTGATCTGAAAATCGCCAGTGGATATAGAAACTTCACTCGACAATTAACTATTTGGAACCGAAAGTTTTCAGGTCAGCTAGCGATTAAAGATAAGCAAGGGGCAACCCTAGATATTAATAAAATAACGGAACAAGAAATTATTCAGGCTATTTTATACTTTTCGGCACTTCCTGGGGCAAGCCGTCATCATTGGGGATGCGATATCGATATCTATGCTAAAAATTTATTAGCTGACGATGAAAAGCTACAGTTAGAACCATGGGAGTTTGCTGTTGGGGGGCCTTTTTATCCATTAAACAAATGGCTCACTCAACATGCTAGTCGCTTTGGCTTTTACTTTCCTTACGATAAATTTCGCGGTGGAGTCGCTATAGAGCCTTGGCATTTATCTTATTGGCCAATAGCGCAACATGGAGAAAGGTTATTAACTGAGAACCTGCTTAATTCGGTTCTTTTAAGCTCAGATATCTTGGGGAAAGAAGAGATTCTTCAGAACCTATCAACTATTTATCAGCAATATATTCAAAATGTTGGGAGTATTCACTATGGATAATTGGTTAGTCATCGTTATTATTATTGCAGCTTTCGCCTTAATAATTGGTAATTTTAGTGTTGTTCAACAAAATGCTAATACACCTTTACGAAAGCAAGGCTTAAATGATTTAGAAGAAACACTGCCGCGCAGTCATAACAAAGCCCATAAAATGCCAACTATCGTCTCAGCTGAACCGATAGAGTCAAAAGAAAAAAAGCGAAATAGCCATTTAAATCGATGAAATAGCCAAGCAGTCTATTTTAAAAAAGATTAAGTTTTGATAAAGACTGACTTGAACAACTACCTTTATAATTTCAAATACCATTAAGATACACTGTAGATAATTGACTTGTAAAAAAAACGCCGCTAAAAAATTTAGCGGCGTTTTATTTTAAATAAGCACGATTAAAGCAAGTTAAAAAGCATCTCTAAAAGATAAGCCTCTTTCCATTACTGGAAAAATACGTTCTAGTACTTCAACGGGTAAAGGATTACCATCAGCATCATAGATAGTTACCGAGGTTTTACCTTGTTCGTCGTTAAGTACAAATTGGTACTTAGCTTGGTCAAGATCAATAACAGGAACGTCATCTCCCCATATAACTGACCATAAGCTATTTTCAGGCTTGGCAAAATCAACAAAGTATATTTTCTTACTTTCATTAAGATCTGTTATCTCAAAGCCATAATCTGTAAAAAACAATGGCATATTTGACCAAAGCATTTCAATATCAATTTCAGCAATATATGCTGGCTCTGCTTGAGCGTTTTCACCAATAGTGACAAATTTTTGATTAGCTCGCATTAAACGGTTTTCACGTTGCTGCAATCGATATTTAAAATCAACCTGAGCAACAACCTCATTAAGCATCGCCATTTCTGCGCGTTGTTTGTCAATGATGTCCATTGTTTTACTTGCGCCGTTCTTGTCGGTACGCATGTAATCAATTAATTTAACACTTAAAGCGACACTTCGACCATGAGGTTTACTTTCAAACTGATAGTTAAAGCGCATGCTCTCACTGCTATCTACCGTTTTAAATAACCAATAACCAGAAACGTCTTCTTCATGGTACCAAGCCGACTCAAATACATTATCATCAGTACCGATAGCCGTTAGCTCTACACCATCACTCGCGAGTTGCTCACGCAGTGCTTCAGTGATGAAGTCTTTCAAATCGGTATCTTCTAATATTTGGTCAAACCAAATTTTAGCGTTCATTGTACCTGGAACAACACGTGAAGATGAAGCGACAGGAAGAACCAATGAAGGCGCTCTAACATCAACATCTTGGCCAATTGGCCCTTTATTATTGATGTCGTCTGAGATAAAAAACTTTGCATTAACTTCAGGCTTATTCAAACCTGTAGGAACACCTATTTGTTTAGCTTCTTTAACTTTGGCGTATTCAAAATCGCCCATAGCGCTTTTGTTATTAACACTGCCACAACCTGTTACTGCAAGACTTAACAAGGAAAAATAAAATATACGACGATTCATTAACACTCCTGAGGATACAATCTGAATCTTTAAAAGTTGGTTCTTATATTGAACTGACCATAAAAGTTAACTTTGAAACCATTAAATGTAGATTAAATGTAGACAACGAAAACTTTAATCTGCTTTTTGAGTAAATTATCTGTATTAAGTTCCAATATTATCTATAGATTTTATTGATCAGCATATACAAGTATACTATCAGACAAATTAATGGGCACCATGGTACTTGGCTGTTTTTACAAACACAAGAATTCAACTCGAAAAATAACAAATAAATATATTCTCGCTTTAATAGCGGTTTTTATCTGCTTTAAATACGTTACAATAGCCACTTTTTTAAACTACTTAGGCTAACTATGTCTCAATATTTAGTACTCACGGCAATGGGCGCAGACAGAACAGGAAGTGTAAGTGAGCTCACTAAGCTGGCGAGTAAATGCGGCTGTAATATTATTGACAGTAGAATGGCGATATTTGGCCTAGAGTTTTCTTTGATTATGTTATTAAATGGTAGTGCGAAAGCGATTAATCAAATTGAAAATAAGTTACCTGCCGTGGCAGTCAAGCTTGAATTAACCACCATGATGAAAAGAACCTCTGGTTATAAAAAAAGAGAGTTCACCCATCATTATCAAGTTGATTATGCCGGTATCGACCAACCTGGTTTATTAAAAGCGGTGACCGCATTTTTTGCCACCCGCAATATTGACTTATCATCGTTAAAATCAGAAATTGACCCCGTCACTAATCAAATGCGCGCGACCATATTAATAGCCTTAACCGAAGACACAAGTATTGCACAGCTAGAAAGCGACTACTTTGAACTATGCGAACAAGTTGATGTGCAAGGCTGCATTAAAAAAGTGAATTCAAACCTTATATAAACTACATACAAGCAGGATACCCATGAAAAAAATAACTGTTGGCGAAACCGCACCACTATTTACTTTACTTGATGAAAATAGCGATAAAGTCGCTTTAGCTGATTATATTGTTAAAAAACAAGTACTAGTGTAATTTTTATTGTACCTAAAGAATAAAACCATCTATATTTAAGCCTTAAGTACTATTTCTTTACTCATAACTTAAGGCTACCTCCAGTGAAAATAGCATACAGCTACATAAAATTTTCCACTAAAAGACAAATTTCAGGAGATAGCCTCAAAAGACAATTAGAGTTAGCTGAGAATTATTGTGCTGACAATAACCTAGAACTAGACTCAACTAGCTTTAGGGGTTTATCCTCGAAGATGCACGACTCCTTTATCATCAGTAGGAAGTAGCTTTACCTAGCAGAGTGAAGTTTAGCTTCTTTATTTGTGTGATTTTAAGACTGACACTGTCATCAATACATTAATTATTTGTACTTTCTCATAGCCCTATTTACTGTACTTTTAGATACCTCAAAGTGACTAGCAGTCACCACTATACTTGAGCCTGAACTATTCTTCCAATTAACGATAGCTTCATCATTATGAATCTTAATTCCCCCAATAGGCTTGCCTGACTTAGTTCCATTAGCTTTAGCTTTGGCAATACCTTCAGATTGTTTAAGTCTTCTATCTTCATAGTTAGCTCTAGATGCTATTGCTACAGTATCAAGCATGAATGCAGTCAATGCTTTAATAAGGTCATTGTATTTGATGCTCTTATTAAGTGCGCTGTGAGTCATTTCTAGGTCATAACTTACTATCACTATACCTTTTGTTATTAGTCTTAATTGAAGGGCTTTTCAGTCACTATAACTAAGCCTGTTAATCGGTCTAAAGACTCAACAACTATCAAATCACCTTCGTGACTGTCAGTGAGTAATCTTTCTAATTCAGGTCTATCGGCTGTAGTACCTGATATGTTATCTGAATACCAACTAGTCGCCTTTGTAGCTAAGGATTCTACAAAGATATTAATTCTATCCTTAGCCACTTCATCTTGCTTCTTGATACTAGCTCGTAGGTATGCTTTTACATTAGGTTGTGTCATGAATATCATTCTACTGGGCTGTAGTCATACTCAAAGACTGTGTCACGAGCTACACATCATGACGCAGCGCAAAGTACAGATATAACTAACACTTAATTTAACCTGTAACCCGTGCACATCAAGACCTAAGCCTTGTTGACATTAATCATCTCGACAACTAAAAACTGACTCGTAGCACCCAAAGCCCCCCATGGGGGAAAGACATTAAAGGCTGACACCCAAATGCCACTGAACAACTCTGACTCAATTTTTTAGGTACTTAAGCTCACAGAGATATCCACCTAACCTGTAAAGTTCCTGAAATAGATTAGGAGTTGGTCAAGCCTTTGACCGTTAGCGTTAGTCTAATAAGTTACACTGGCAAATAAAAAATTTTATCCCCTTAACTGATGGACGCTCTTCCGAAGGGAGTATGACATTGTTGTTGGGGAACAGAAGGATGTTTTCTTTAGGTTATTTATTAATATTATATTGCCAATGCTAAAAGCTCTTTGTTATATTCAAGTATATATTTTGATTACTTATTTATATATTTGAAGGGACTCTACTCTTATGGAAATACCGATTACACAATCTGAATTAATGGCTTTTGGTGGTCTTCTCTCAGGGCTTGGAACTATTTTATTGGGTGCGTCTGCTTTGTATGGTGTTCATAGATGGAAAGAACAAGCTACTTTTAAAGATGAGTTCGACTTAGCAATAAAAGTCATCGAGACAGTATGCAGGGCTGAGTCATACATATTAAATTTAGAAGCATCTGCGGAAGCAGCATACTCGACTCGTAAAGCAGAGTCTGCACTTAAGAACCACTTACCAAACCTAATCACCGTGATTGAAGAGCTTGAAGCCTTGGCTGTGAGTGTCGAAGCATTATTCACAAGACAGGAAGCTATAGAAATTAAGAGGCTTATTTCATTTTGCCTAAAAGTTAATTCAACTACAGAGTACTTTTACGAGTCTATTATAGAATATAATGTAGTTGTAGAATGCATGAATCATTCTAAGGCTAATAATGATAAAATGAAGACCCAAACCCTTAGCCTCAAAGAGGCATTTGATAATCTAACCGACTCTTTAGATAGTCTTCCAAAGGTAAATAAAGAAGTCTTTGAAAGGTACAATGAGTCTATTGAGCTACACAGCCACACTATTGATTTACTTGCTAGTAACGAAGAAAGAATCAAACCGCTCAAGGCTAGAATTGATGAAAAAAGTAAACACTTTATTTGGTCTTTTTCAGAGTCGTCAGGTGGGAGAGAAGGCTCTACATTTAGCTTCGATATCATTCCAATATCTTTTGCTGTAAAGCGCCTTATGCAAGCTCATCTCAAAAGAAGCTAATTCTCTGTGATGACCAAGCAATCGTTTTTGGTTGCAAGCTTATAATTAGACCTCCCTCTAATGATAGATTGTGGGAATGTTTAATTAGACTAATATCTGTAATTTAAGTACCCTGACCTCGTAAGCTTTTTCTTTCCTATTTTCTAACACCACCTGTGCTGTTACAAAGTTAATACAATTTATTTTAGGACTCATTTAATGAATACATTACAAGTTGGCGATACAGCTCCAGCCTTCACTCTCCCTGACCAAGATGGCAACTCTGTATCTCTTAATGACTACATTGGGTCAAATGGAAAACAAGTACTGGTCTATTTCTACCCTAAAGCCATGACCCCAGGCTGTACTGTGCAAGCACAAGGCCTAAGAGACAGTAAAAGCGAACTTGAACAATTAAATACAATAGTCTTTGGCATTAGTCCCGACGAACCGAAGAAGTTAGTTAAGTTTTGTCTGCGCGATGCATTAAACTTCACGTTATTGTCAGATGTTGATCACAGTGTTGCTGACGCCTTTGGCGTATGGGGATTAAAGAAGTTCATGGGAAAAGAATACGACGGCATCCATCGTTTAAGTTTTTTAATTGGCTTAGATGGCAAAATTAGCCACGTATTTAATAAATTCAAGACAAAAAACCACCATGAAGTTGTTTTAGACGTTTTAAACACTAACGACTAAAAATTAACCGTAACGGTTAGCTTATTTGTTTTAGGCTAGCCGCATAAATAGAATGTTATAATGCCTGCTCCTTTAAAATACCTTTCAGCCTATTCTTTAGATATTCAACATAAAGTACAAGCAATGATAACGGCCAAGAAGTTATCTG
Source organism: Colwellia sp. BRX8-7 (assembly GCF_014077275.1). Lineage (NCBI taxonomy): Bacteria > Pseudomonadati > Pseudomonadota > Gammaproteobacteria > Alteromonadales > Colwelliaceae > Colwellia > Colwellia sp. BRX8-7. The sequence goes on from NZ_JACGVP010000006.1 coordinate 195,522, forward strand.
CCTATTTGTTGGCAAAATACCCTGTTACCCATCAAATATATAATGATAAAGCCCTACGCAGCTATGTAATGGATATTAAAAATCAGTACTTAAAGAAGTCTGAACCATTAAGCCAGATAAAGTACGACGATAAAATTCATGTTATTAATAACGCATTAGGCCTGCACACTTATGTATCAAGGGTGCAAGGCAGTAAGCTGAAAAGTAAAAATGAAATACGCATTGGCGCTTTATTTAAAAAAACGCCAGAAACATTTTTGCAAATGATCGTTGTTCACGAACTTGCCCATTTAAAAGAAAAAGATCATAACAAAAATTTCTATAAACTTTGTCAGCATATGCAAGCAGATTATCACCAAGTAGAACTAGATTTACGCATTTACTTGACCCAAGTAGAGTTATTTGGCGATATTTACAATTAAGCTTGAAGCCTATTTTAACGCAAGCTACAGTATTGAAAATATCCTTATAATAAATGCTAATGAATATTACTCATGTAAAAAAACGTATCGTTCTTACTGGCGGCCCTGGCGGCGGTAAAACCACAGCGATTGATCTTATTCGCCGTGAATTTTCAGGAAAAATAGCGACCGTCCCCGAAGCAGCAACGATGATTTTCAGTGGCGGCATTGCTCGTTCAAATAATAATCATGTACTAAAAACACAACAAACTGCTATTTTTAATTTGCAAAAACATTTAGAAGATATTCAACGAGCGACTTTTGAGCACAGTATTATTTTATGTGACCGAGGCTCTTTAGACGGCCTAGCTTATTGGCCAGGCAATGATGATGAGTTTTTCCAAGCGATGGATACCACGCTTGCTGATGAGTTGGCACGTTACGATGCGGTCATTTTTTTTGAAAGTGCAGCAAAATCAGGTGAAAGTATCAAAAGTAATAATCCCATTCGCAATGAATCAGAAAAAGCGGCTATCATTCTTGACGATAAACTACAGACTATTTGGTCACAACATCCTAATTTTAACTTAATCCACAGTGCTGAATCTTTTATCAATAAAGTTATGTTTGGTATCACGACCATTGAAGAAATTATCGAGCAGTATCAAAAAGACTCAGGGTAAAGTTTACCTTAGAGCACCTCTTTAAGCGGTACCCTGTTCAGGAAAGTCACTATTTGATGGCCAAGCATTTAAAACGGCCTTAACTAAAGTTGCTAGGGGAATAGCAAAGAATATTCCCCAGAAACCCCACATGCCGCCAAATAAAATAACAGCAACAATAATCGTTACTGGATGGAGATTTACCGCCTCTGAAAATAATAATGGCACAATAATATTGCCATCAATAGCTTGAATAATACCGTAAGCTATCATTACATAACCGAATTCGCTACCGGTGCCAAATTGAAATAAAGCCACCAACAAAACAGGAAAAGTGACGATAGTAGCGCCTACATATGGCACAAGTACCGACAACCCCACTAAAACACCAAGTAATACCGCATAATTTAGGCCGAGGACGATAAAGGCTATGGTCGATGCAGCACCAACAATAAGGATTTCAATCACCTTACCACGAATATAATTCATGATTTGTTGATACATCTCATCGCCTACTTTCGTCGCCATTAAACGTTCTTTAGGAAGAAATGAGGTGAAATTTGAAATTAATACTTTTTTATCTTTTAGAAAGAAGAACACCATTAACGGCACTAAAATTAAGTAAATCATCAAAGCAACAATATCAGAAATAGAATTAAGAGACGCTTTTAAGGCAACTTGTCCCCATTCAATTAACTTATCATTGACGGCAGAAATTAATGTTTCTATTTGTCCGGCATTAATTAAATCAGGATACAACTCGGGAAGCGTCAACAAATAGGTTTGTCCCTGAGACACCATTTGCGGTACTTCTTGTAATAAATTACTACTTTGTTGCCAAATAACGGGCATTAGCCCAAGAATACCGACTAAAGAAATGCCGATAAACCCCGCTACAACGATACCCACGGCAAATGTTCTTGATAAGCCAAGACGGACTAGACGATGGACAGGTAAATCTAATAAAAAAGCGATCGCAATAGCAACAAAGACCGGCATAAGTAAGTTATTAAATAAAAAGACAAAAAGAAAGGCACACAAAAGAATAACCATTAAAGTTACTGCGTTTGGATCAGAAAACTTACGTTTATACCATTGAGAAAATAATGAAACCATTTATATAACTTACCTGTTGGATGAAAGGGGTTGAGGGGCTTTACTAATAAAAAGTTCAAGGGTGTCTTTTTCAAGCCAAGACTCTTTATAGTGGTAACCTTGTTTCGTTAATAGTTTAGGAATATCCTTGATAGAGCCTTGGTCAGATATTCTCAGTAAACAAAAATCAGCATTCGACATTTTTTTTAACAATAATCGCAATTGTACTAATGGCACAGGACATTTTTCCGAACTGGCATCATATTCATAGATCATCACTACATACCACTTAAAAAATCATCAGATAACAATAATTGTCACCAATAACAGTAAACAAACCTTTTGTTTGATTATCTAATTTGCGACAATTGATTACAATGTTATTGTATTATTTATTTTGATTTGTTGGCAAATAAGTACTGAGGTGAAATGAAAGAGTTACCGATAACAGCTAGTTTAAAAGAAATTACTGCTCATAAAAAGAAACTTAATTGGGGTGATGTACCTGCTATCTATCATATGGCGGCATCTTCAATTAGTGATATGGACGGGATTTTAACGCATGGTTTTGATAGTGCCTATAAACAATTATTTGATAAACGTAATTGGAACTATGCCTTTTTAGAGGCGACGGCTGATAACGATGGCACTATTAACGTTACCCAAAAGCCAAAAATAGCCTTACGCCATTGCTATGATGAACAAAATTATGAACTTCACTGTTATCCGATAGTCAAAGGTGAACGACTCTATACACCATTATCACAAAGTGCCTTATGTCCATTTGTGCAATGGTCACCCGAAAACATGCAAATGCTATTTAGGATCAGTAGTTTAATTTCCTTTATCGTTTTTACTTTTAAAAGTGGTGATCCAGCAGATTTAGCGTTAATAAAGTACTCACATAAACGTGTGCAAGAGCTAATAGCTCAACTGAGCCAATCATTTGAAATAGTCGATGTAGTGGGTTATTCCATTGCAGATTTTTGTAAAGAGTTATATCGAGGAAAACCAAATTTCACGATAGCTGATTTACTTGATACACCGGATATAAATACGGAATAATTAATTTGCCTTATAAACATAAGCTTAAAATAAAATCATTATTATTTACCTGCGCATTAACAACATTAGTTGCTAGCCCATACGGCTTTTCCCAAGAAAATAATAAAAACAAACTTCCTGAAATTGGCACGGCTGGATTTAGCGTTCTATCTGTTGATAAAGAACGCCAGATAGGTAACGCAATGATGCGTCAAATTCGCGCTTCTCAGCCGTTGGTCAATGACCCTGTTTTAATTGAATATATTAACGATTTAGGCAACCGTTTAGTCAAGAATGCCCAAGATGTTAATTACAGCTTCGAATTTTTTATCATTAGAAATAAAGAAATCAATGCCTTTGCCTTTTTTGGGGGCCATGTTGGTATTCATAGTGGCTTAATTACCCTCGCTGATACAGAGAGCGAACTAGCCTCAGTAATCGGTCATGAAATATCTCATGTAACCCAACGTCACTTAGCCCGAAGGCTTGAGGCTCAAAGCAGAAATCAACCACTAGCCACTGCAGCATTGATTTCAGGGGTATTACTGGCATTAGTTAACCCATCTGTTGGTATGGCTGCATTAACCACAACAATGGCGGCGTCAAAACAATCAAGTATTAATTTTACCCGTGGCAATGAGCAAGAAGCCGACCGTGTTGGCATTGCCCTACTCGCACAAAGCGGTTTTGATCCGCAAGGTGCCCCCGATTTTTTTGGAAAAATGGCAGTAAAATATCGTTATACTTCAAAGCCACCAGCAATGCTATTAACTCATCCAGTACCTGAATCTCGCATTGCCGAAGCGCGTGTCCGTGCTCATGGTTTAGAAAGTCGTCCTTCAGCTCCTAGTTTAAACTTTGCGCTCGCAAAAGCGCGTATTCAAGCGCGTTACGAATCAACGGCCCTGGAAAACATTGCAACTTTTGAAGATAGTATAAAAAAACAAAACTACACTTATAGAGCCGCTGTTGACTATGGCTTAGCTTTATCATTATTTGAAAATAAAGAGTATCAAGCGGCTAAAAAAATACTTGAGAGATTGCTCATTGAAGATAAAAACAATCTATTCTATGCAGATGCACTAACCGATGTTTATATTAAAACAAAAGAAGTAAATAAAGCGCTGACTATGCTCAGTGCCCTTAATTTATTGATGCCAAATAACCAAGTTGTTACCTTAAACTTTGCCAACGCTCTCGTTGAAAACAGTCAATATTCAGAAGCTGAAGTACTTTTACAAGACTACCTGTTAGTTAAACCAGGTAATTTTATCGCTTATGATATATTAACGACTGTCTATGAAAAACAAGATAAAAAAGCACTGATGCATGCGACAAAAGGCGAAATCTTTGCACTTTTAGGGGCATACTCTCGTGCGGTCGACGAATTGCAAACAGGCTACAATTTTACAGATAATCAACCGTTAGTCGAAAAACGTATCAAAGCACGAATATTGCAATTTCAAGATCAAGAACAAAAACTTAAAAGACTATAATCCATATTACAGAAACGTTTAGAATAGGTGCTATAACGGCCTACTCTATCGATTAACCCGTAAAATTATTTAATTTTAGCACCCATTGAGATCTAACCATGTTAACGATTTATCATAACCCTCGCTGTTCTAAAAGCCGCCAAACCTTGGCGTTGATTGAAGAAAACAACCAAGAGGTTTGCATTGTAGAGTATTTAAAAAAACCACTGGATGAAAGCACTATCCAGTCACTTTTATCACGTTTAAATGTTTCCCCTATTCAAATGATGCGCACTAAAGAAAGTGAATTTAAAGAACAAGCATTAGCTCAAGCAACTGACAAGCAACTCATTGAAGCTATGGTGAACACCCCAAAACTTATTGAGCGACCAATTGTTACTACGCAAACGAAAGCCATCATTGGCCGACCTCCTGAAAACGTTTTAACACTCTTTTAAATTCAATTTAAAATTCAATTTAAAATTTAATTCAACAAGTTAGTGAAACAATTTGCTAACCAGCAGGATACCTTTCATGACCAAGCCACAAAGATTTTCAACATCAACATTTAAAAAAATAACCTTAATTGGCTATTTTTCTTTATTATTTTTTATGCCGCTTTGGCTAATCTATTTAAACCCTTCACAAGGTTTGTCGCCGATATTAAGCTTATGCTTATTCACAGTACCACTGTTATTTCCTCTAAAAGGTTTGCTGGCAGGTAATCCTTATACCTATGCTTGGTCGAGCTTTGTCGTTATGATTTATTTCCTACACAGTTTAACCACGCTGTGGGTATCTCCAGCAGATGTAGTTTGGGCATCATTAGAGCTTATATTTGCAACAATGATGTTTATTGGTGGCAGTTATTACGCGAAATATAGAGGTCAAGAACTAGGCTTGAGTATTAGAAAAGCTAAAGATAAAGCGTAACGCTTCAATAAGACTTTTATAACGTAACCACCATTATAGTTAAGGGCTGAAAATGAAAAACATTCTGCATATATTACTGCTAATACCTATTTTATTTGCTTGTAACAATAATGGTGAGGTCACTAAAATTATCACCGTCGACGATGAAGTGAAAATTTCTCAGGCGGTCGAATTAGTTTTACTCGCTCCCTCGAGTAAGGTGACTGACATTATTTGGACGCAGACGACTGGCGAGCCAGTGGTGTTCTTGGCCTACACCAGCAAGGTTATCGCTTTCACACCTAACACCGCAGGCGCATATAGTTTTAATGTTTCATTTACACTAGAAGATGGTAGCAGAGAGTCACTTAACCACTCTCTTAGTGTAACCAATGAACAAGGAGAGATTTCTGCGCGTCTGGGTCATGCTGCTCTAGAAGGTAGTAAAGTGTCATTGCGCGCTTCGTTAACAAATAAGCTTTTAAGCGATAGTTTAGTTTGGCAACAAACTGCCGGTCCAGAGGTCAATTTTACGGCTGAAAATACCCAGGGTGATTATGCAGTATTCTTTAATGCGCCGGAAGTTACTAGGGATACGGTAGTAGAATTCACCGTATCCTCAGGGAGCTATTCTGACAAAGTAGCGGTACTTATTGAAAATGCTGAACCTGTCCCAGCTTCAGATAATACCGCTTATACTGAGCGTTTAGCACGGGTATTCCCCTTTGTTGCAAACTCGTCTTATGCCGATGTACTCGTCGATTGTGTTTATAGTAATAAAATTAACTTTGCGCGAACATGTGCATTTAATACCTTACCATTAATTGCACATGATACGACCACACCAACAGTTGATGACATAATGGACCGAGTGATCGTTTCTCATTATTGGATGGGAGAAAGATTTCGAGAATTTCTTGAAAATTACGACCCCTACAATGATTTCAAAAACTTACTAAGAGCAAATACTGCCATTGTAATTTCTTATGACATCAGACCCTCTTATTACTGGGTGGTCAGTGGCGCTATTCACTTGGATGCTAATTATTTTTGGATGACCCCTGATGAGCGAGATACCATAAATCAAGCACCTGACTATAGAGCGTCCTTTGGTGGAGATCTTAATTTTGCCATGCCTTGGCGTTATGTAAAAAATAATAATTACACCACTACTTTTATATCTGAAAATGACCGGGTTACTCGCCAACCTAGCGATGTTTTATACAGTTTAACGTCTTTGATGTACCACGAACTTGCCCATGCCAACGACATTTTCCCGAGCACTAGTTGGTCAGCTTTAAACCCAGACCAAACAATATTATCAGCCGCACAACAGATAGCAGATAATAGTGGCTTTAAATCTGATCAGCTAAACAACACTCTTCCCTTACTGGGTGAGGAAATGTACGCCTTAGCTCAGGTACGTTTTCAGGGGGTTGACGCATCAAAAACACAAAACGCTTATCAACCCAGCGATATTAAAACGTTTTTTAGTGGCGAAGCTGCGCCTCAGTTTTATAATTACTCAAGTATTCGCGAAGATTACGCTATGCTTTTTGATGGCTTTATGATGAAAACTCGCTTTGATATTAGTCGAGATGTCGCTATAACTAACGCCCCTAAAATTGCGAATGAAAATTATATCGTTAATTGGGGACAGCGCGGCCGTATTGGCGATGAAAATATTAAACCTCGAGTATTATATGCCGTAAGTCATATATTGCCGGAAGTAAGTGATATTGAAAACTTAGTAAATAATTTACCAAGTCCAATCATGATGACCGCTGGTGAAAGTTGGGCTAACAATTTAAATATAAGCCCAATTAATAAAGAACAAGCAGGATTGCAAAACGTTTCTGCTCAACCCAAAGATAGACGCTTTGTTCAGTATGAGTTTTATGAAAAGCCCAGCCCTTTAAAATAAAATAGCTTTAATAAATGGGATGGTGATTTTTCGTTGTTCTCTTATTGATGCTTCGTCAAGCTCGGCTAAAGCTAAGATCAAGTGACTCATTTCACGTGATAAGTGACTCAGTAAATATTTAGCGACTTCATCACTTAATAATAAACCTCGTTGTTGCGCTCTAAATTTTAAGGCGATTAACTTTTCTTCATCATCTAGGGGTTTGATTTGCTCTGTCATTCCCCAAGATAATCGAGAGACTAAATCGGCTAAGCCAAGTTTCAATTGTGAAACACTTTGATCTCCAGTAATAATCAAGCGTTTATTATGCTCAATAACACGGTTAAATAAATCAAAGACCGCTTGTTGCCAAAGCTTGTCCCCAGCAATTAATTGCACATCATCTAAGCAAATCAAATCAATATTTTCTAAACCATCAAGTACTTCAACCGACAACTGTTTTAATTCAGAAAAAGATAAACAAACGGATGATAGACCTAATTTCTCAGCAAAAGTACAACTGGCATGAAGTAAATGTGATTTACCAACACCTGACAAGCCGAATAAGTAAAAACTATTGACGTGCGCAGACTCTACCGAATGTTGACTGGCTTTAATAAATGACTTTAACTGCTCAGTTGCCGAATAATTAGCAATACTTTGGAAACTTGAAAACGTTTCATCATCGGGTAATTGAACTGACAAGGTTAATTGAGAAGTGACTTTCACTAGGGTTTCCAATAAAAAACAGGGACAGCACCGACCACTTTTTCGGCAAGCGGGTCATCAAAAAGGTCTAATTGCTTATTCAGCTTTAATGAAGCGAGAAAGGCTTGTCCTGAACTTTTTAAAACCAATTCAAAACGGCGATTTTTCCCCGAAGCGCTGAGTAATTTTACCGATTTAACTGATGATAATTGTTCAAGAAATCGCTCTAATTCAATAAAGCTTTTTAGTGATGATATATTGGCAACATCAATAATATAATTGTTATCAATATCACTATTTAAAGCATATTTTTGATAAATTATATCACTAATAAGAGAAAGCGCAGTTTTTAATAACTGGTCAGGAGAGTCACCGTAGCTGATTTCACCAAAGATTTGTCCGGTGATTGTATCGCGGTTGTAGCCTTGGGCATCGGCGATAAAACTCCAGTCTAGTGCGTATTGTTGACGTTCTTTTTGGCATAAAAAACAATCATCAACCTGTTCATCACTTTCTTGTTGAGGTAATAAACTACTGTTTGATAAACGAATAATTATTATAGATTCTGGATTATAGCGCAGTGATGCCATTTGTACTTGTTTGGCAAAGCGTCCCCAAACATCAAAAGTAGAGATGGTATTTACATCGGTTAAGTCCATTAACGGCATTAAAATAGGTAAGCCCCTTAACGCTGAAAATTGTTCGACACTATTAGGTAAATTGTAACTCACTTGTGGTGTTGCATTATTGGAAAATGACGAGTGGCTTGCATTAGAAATAGTCGTACGGCGTAAACCATTCTCTTCAACGAGCCACAATAAAATTTGTGGCCGTAAACTTCCCCAAATTGGGGCGTTGGCATCTTCAAACAACTGATTAATTTTGCTTTCGTCAAAAGTAACTAAAAGCTCAGTCTGCTCAGCATTACGTTGATAACGGTATTTTACAACATAGCCACTGACATTTCTAAGGCCACTTTTTATGGTTGAGTTGGACAACAGCGCTTGTTGTCCCCCCACTTTAAGCACCACTGCGCTCATTGCTTGTTGCAAGGCGAGCTTTCGCTCTGAGTCGGTTTGTGAGTTAACGATAACCTTTGCGTTGTATAAGTTTTTAACTTCAACAGCCAAAGCGGTCATTGAAGCAAAGAAATTACTTAAAACAACAACTAATACAATAAGATATCTAAGCATATTTTTTAAGTTGATTATTTTTATGTATAAGATCTTATCATAGTGTTAATCATTTTAAACACTAATAAAAAATAATTTATTATAAAGATTTTCACCACGCCATTGCGCTGGTAGAATGCGCCATTAAAGTTCTTATGCTAATTAATTGAGGTTTCCCCCGTGAGCGAACAAAAACAGTCTCTAAGCTATAAAGATGCTGGCGTTGATATAGATGCAGGTAACGCCCTAGTAGAAAACATTAAAGGTGCAGTAAAACGTACAACTCGTCCTGAAGTGATGAGTGGCTTAGGTGGTTTTGGCTCAGTATGCCAATTACCAACCGGTTATAAAGAACCTGTAATGGTTGCGGGAACAGATGGCGTAGGTACAAAACTACGCTTAGCAATTGATTTAAACAAGCACGATACCGTAGGTATTGATTTAGTGGCTATGTGTGTCAATGATTTAATCGTTCAAGGCGCTGAACCTTTGTTCTTTTTAGATTATTACGCGACAGACAAACTTGATGTAGATGTTGCTTCGGCAGTTGTTGCTGGTATTGCTGATGGTTGTGTATTATCAAACTGTGCTTTAGTTGGCGGCGAAACCGCTGAAATGCCAGGTATGTATCACAAGGGTGATTACGACATCGCTGGTTTTTGTGTCGGTATCGCTGAAAAATCCCGTTTAATTGACGGTACAAAAGTAGCATCAGGCGACCAATTAATTGCCTTAGCTTCTTCTGGCGCGCATTCAAACGGCTTTTCATTAATTCGTAAAGTATTAGAAGTTAATAAGACTGATACCAACGAATTATTAAATGGTAAGTCAATCGGTGATCATTTAATTGAGCCGACTAAAATTTATGTTAAATCTGTTTTAGAATTACATAAGCAAGTTGACATCCATGCCTTATCACATATTACTGGTGGTGGTTTTTGGGAAAATATTCCTCGTGTATTACCAGAAAGCGCTCAAGCCATTATTGACGGTAACAGCTGGGAGTGGCCAGCGATCTTTAACTGGTTGCAAGATAACGGCAACATTACTACCCACGAAATGTACCGTACCTTCAACTGCGGTGTTGGAATGATCATTGTTGTACCTGCTGCTGACCTTGCAAAAAGTATTGAAATTTTATCGGCTCACGGTGAGAATGCGTGGCACATTGGTGAAATCGCTGATATGCAAGCAGGCGCTGAACAAGTTGTGATTAATAAAGGTTAATTCTATGCCATCAAGTAACATGCAAGACAATAATTTAACCAGCAATATTGTTGTGCTAATCTCTGGTGGCGGCACTAATTTACAGGCGATTATAGACGCCTGTAAAGCTGCAGATTATCCAGGAAAAGTGGTTGGGGTTATTTCAAATAAAGCCGATGTATTCGGCTTAACTCGCGCTAAAAACGCTGGCATAGCCCATTGTGTACTTTCTCATAAAGATTTTAGCAGTAGAGAAATTTACGACCAAGCGTTGATCAAGCAAATTGATTTATACCAAGCTGATGTTGTTGTTCTGGCTGGTTTTATGAGAATATTAACACCTGAGTTTGTGCAACACTACCAAGGTAAGTTAATCAATATTCATCCCTCTTTATTACCTAAGTATCAAGGTCTACATACCCATCAACGGGCGATTGATGCCGGTGATACTGACCATGGTGTTAGTGTACATTATGTTACAGAAGAACTTGATGGTGGCCCAGTAATATTGCAAGCGAAAGTACCTATTTTTGCCGGTGATACCGCTGAGGAACTTGCGCTAAGAGTTCACGAACAGGAACATAGAATTTACCCCTTAGTGGTAAAATGGTGTTGTAATCAGCGCATTTCTATGCACAATGATACTGTACTTTTTGAAGGTAAAGCGCTCCCTGCTTCTGGCTATGCGAGTGAATAAATAAAATATTAAATGATAGGTAATTAAATGCTGAATAAATTATGTTGTATTGCTCTAGTATTAGCCTCACAGAGTAGTTTAGTTTTCGCCAATGAAGCAAAAACCACTCAAGCAGAGCAGCATGTTATTCAGCCTTTTACTGCTAAATATAATTTGATACGTTCTGCTGATATTTTAGGTAGTGCGACAAGAACGTTAGAATACTTAACACCTGAACAAGCTAAATATAGTTATAAAACAGATATTGAATGGTTAATATTTTCAGATAACCGTCAAGAAGTATCACTCGTTAAACTCGATCACCATAAGGTGACACCTCAGCAATATAATTTCCAACGAGACGGCACCGGACCTGATAAAGAATATGCTTGGCAGTTCAATATTCAGAATAATATTGCGAAGAACCTCAAAGACAATTCAGAGGTTAATATTGATTTTCCTGTCAATATTCAAGACTCACTCAGCTATCACTTGCAGAATCGTTTAAATTTAATTAAAAATCCAGAGCAAAAACTTTTTGTGTATCCGGTGATGAATCATTCGGGTAAAGTTAAAAATTATGTTTACCAGTATGATGGTGAAGATGAATTAATGCTGCCTTTTGGTATGATAAAAGCGGTTAGATTAAAAAGAGAAGTCATTGAAAAGAAAAAAATTACCTACGCTTGGTTCGCTCCAGAGTTAAATTACTTGTTGGTTAAAATACAACAAATAAAATCTGATGTTGAACAGTTTGATGCACAATTGACTTCACTTGAAGAACATTAATATTCAACCTTCAACACTTCTTGCCCTGAAGCAATAGACTCACCCAGACAAAATAAGTGCCACTGCCCTTTGGTCATTTTGTGCCAAGTTTCATTATCCGTTAATGGCTGAGTGGCGATAACCGTAACTACATCATTTTCTGTGGTTTCTTCGGTGAAATTAATAACTACTTCAGCATCAATCAAACTGGCTTTACCAAACGGTGCTCTGCGTGTTATCCAATGTAGGTTATTTGCACAATAAGCAAATAAATACTGGCCATTGGTGATATTGACATTAAATACACCCAACGCATTTATTTTGACACTCAACTCGGCGATAAATTTAAAGAGTACCGTTGCTGCTGGTTCTTTATCCGCAAACTTAAAATGAAGTTGGTCTAAGATCCAACAGAACGCGTGTTCGCTGTCGGTAGCCCCTACAGGAATGTGTAATTTAACAGGCAGTTCAACCTGGACATTCTTCAATTGTCCATTATGTGCATAAGTCCAATTTCTTCCCCACATTTGACGGGTAAAAGGATGAGTATTCTCCAAAGAAATACCGCCAGAGTTTGCTTGTCGAATATGACAAATAACCGCTTCACTTTTTATTGGATAATTGGTGACTAACTCGGCAATCGGTGATTGTGAACTTGGTAAAGGGTCTTTAAAACTTCGACAGCCTTTACCCTCATAAAAAGTAATGCCCCAACCATCCTTATGCGGCCCAGTATTTCCACCACGCTGCATTAAACCACTAAAGCTAAAGCAAATGTCAGTGGGGACGTTCGCACTCATTGCCAGTAATTCGCACATAAATTAATTTCCGAATAGATAATTAACGTTATTATCCTATAAATAAGATTACAACGATAAATATATTTGTAATTTATTGTACATAGATTTAAGCTAAATACATGGTCAGACCTCTTTATTTTTATCTTTAGGTTTTTATTTTTTAAAAGGAAAATTAATGGAACAATTTACATGGTTCATTTATGCCGTTATTTTAACCGGCTTCATGGCATACACCCGTGCTGCGCTCTCAACTTTTACCTTAAGTTTTGCCGCATTAATGGCGGTAGGTACTATCTTTGATGCACTGTCATTTTTCAGTTGGATAATATTTGCAATCATTGCATTGCCCTTGAATATATCTGACTTTAGAAAGCAGTATATTACTCACCCTTTACTAAAAATGTTCAGATCTATCATGCCGCAAATGTCGAGAACTGAGCAAGAGGCTATCGACGCTGGTACGACCTGGTTTGAAGCAGAGCTATTTCGTGGTAACCCAGATTGGAAAAAACTACATAACTATGAAACACCCCGCTTAAGCGTTGAAGAGCAAAGTTTCTTAAATGGTCCCGTAGAAGAAGTTTGTAAAATGACCAATGATTGGCAAACGACTCATGTCGATGCTGATTTATCACCAGAAGTTTGGCAGTTTTTGAAAGATAATAAATTCTTCGCAATGATTATCAAAAAGAAATATGGCGGCTTAGAGTTTTGTGCCTATGCACAGTCACGAGTTTTACAAAAATTATCAGGGGTGAGTGCCGTATTAGCAAGCACCGTTGGAGTTCCTAATTCTTTAGGCCCAGGTGAATTATTACAACTTTACGGCACAAAAGAGCAGCAAGACCATTACCTTCCTCGTTTAGCGGTTGGTGATGAAATTCCCTGCTTTGCGTTGACTAGTCCGGAAGCCGGTTCAGATGCTGGTGCGATCCCCGATGAAGGCATTATTTGTCACGGTGAGTTTGAAGGTAAAGAAGTGCTTGGTATGAGATTAACTTGGGACAAACGTTACATTACGCTAGCGCCCATTGCCACAGTACTAGGTTTGGCTTTTAAACTAAAAGACCCTGACCATTTACTGGGTGAAACGGTTGATTTAGGCATTACCTGTGCATTGATCCCTACAGACTTAGACGGTGTTATCACTGGCCGTCGTCATTTCCCACTTAATGTTCCTTTTCAAAATGGTCCAACACAAGGTAATGGTGTCTTTGTGCCGCTTGACTATATTATTGGTGGCGCAGAAATGGCAGGCCAAGGCTGGCGCATGCTTATGGAGTGTTTGTCTGTTGGACGTGCTATTACACTTCCTTCTAATAGTGCTGGTGGTATAAAGTCACTTGCACTTGCTACAGGTGCTTACAGTAGAATTCGTCGTCAGTTCAAGATCCCTATCGGTAAAATGGAAGGTATTGAAGAACCCCTCGCTCGCATTGGTGGCAATGCTTATTTAATGGATGCGGTAACAACCATGTCTACAGGTGCTATCGATTTAGGCGAGAAACCTTCGGTAATTTCAGCCATTATAAAATATCATTTAACTGAAAAAATGCGTGTTTGTGTTAATGACGCTATGGACATTCACGGCGGCAAAGGCATCTGTATGGGCGAAGGTAACTACCTTGCTCGTGCCTATCAAGGTGCTCCGATTGCAATAACCGTTGAAGGCGCGAATATTCTGACACGTAGTTTAATTATTTACGGACAGGGAGCTATTCGTTGTCATCCTTACGTTTTAGCGGAGTTAGCCGCAGCAAACCAAACTGATGATGTTATTGCATTAAAAGAATTCGATCACGCCTTGTTTGGCCATATTGGCTTTGCCATTAGCAATGTTGTCCGCAGCCTTTGGTTTTCATTAACTGGCGCTAGGATTTTAAAGGCACCTTTTCGAGACGAAACCTCTCGTTACTATCAGTTGCTCACTCGCTTTAGTAGTAACTTAGCTATGCTATCAGATATATCGATGCTGACACTGGGTGGCGATTTGAAGCGCAAAGAGAGAATTTCGGCGCGTTTAGGTGATGTACTTAGCCATTTGTATTTGTCTTCGGCAACCTTAAAGCGTTTTAACGACGAAGGTCGTCAGCAAGATGACCTATCGCTTGTACAATGGGCACTTGAAGATAGCTTGTATGAAACACAGCAAGCTATTGACGCGTTGATCAGTAACTTTCCTAATAAGATAGTGGCACTGTTCCTAAGAGCTATGATCTTTCCAGTGGGTAAATGGTTGAAAAAACCTTCTGATATTACCGACCATAAAGTTGCACAGATATTACAAACACCTGGTAAAGCTCGAGAACGCTTAGGACAAGGTCAATATTTAAGCCGAGATCCAGAAAATGTTTTAGGTCAACTTGAGCAAACGTTAGATGACATTATTGCTTGTGAACCAATATTTAAGAAGGTTTGTCAGGCTATTGGTGAAGATCTGCCTTTTTATGCCCTCGATGAAGTTGCTAAAAAAGGCTTAGCCGTTAATGTTATTAACGCTGTAGAAGCCGAGTTGTTATGCAAGGCTGAATTGGGCAGAAAAGCCGCTATCAATGTAGATGACTTTGACTCTGACGAATTAAGAGCACAGTCCGCTAGTCATTAATTTATCAAATCACCTACAAGGATGTAGGTTTCAATGTGTTTAAAGCCGTATTATCATGATAAATGAGCCCAGCAACCGTGTTGGACTCATTTTTTTTATCGTTAATGTCTTCACAAACTTTATAATTCTAGCGCTCACCTATTACTTTTTGTAACAAAAAATGCTGATAATTTTCCTGCCTAGATTGAAATACCATTAAAAATAAGTTAACTTTATGTTAACTAAAATTATACGACAAAATAATATGTTTTCTACTAAGGAAAGCCCCACTGTAAAAAGACGGAGCAAAGGTGAACAAACACGTTTACTGATATTACAATCAGCCATTGAAGTATTAGCAAAAAATGGAATAAAAGGCACGACTCATCGAGCCATAGCGAGTCATGCAAATATTCAACTCTCTCTTACCACCTATTATTTTAAAGATATACAAGAGTTAGTTCATCAAGCATTTACCTTGTGTTCTTCACAAATCACCACAAAAACAAGCTTAGCTTGGCAGCCTGCCGTTGAACTACTCGCCAATGTAAATAAAACAAGTTTACGTAAAATAAGTGAAAAAGAAAATTTACGTAATAAACTTGCCATAATGGCGACCCAATACTTAGTAAAAAGAATAATAGACTCACCCGTAGAGCTCGCTGTTCAACAATTACTCTTTACCGAAGTACGCGTAAACCGTAAATTAGCCCCTTTAGCTGAGATACACCGTGCGGCCTCGTTAAAACCCATTATTAAGTTATGCGAATTTTTTAATGCTCATGATCCACATATCGATGCTGATATTATTGCGACGGTTTTTACGCAAATAGAATACCGCAATATCAATGTGCCTGTTGAGCAATTAGATACTGATAACATTCAAGCCATCGTTAGCCGAGTCATTGGTTATGCAATGAACTTAAAAAGTTTAGCACTTACCTCTTAACAGATAATTATCTGATTGTTTTGTAGATGAGCTGTAAATGTTGTAAATTTGTTTCTATATCTGGTCGTACCAATAAAGCTATAAGACTCAATAACAACAATAAGGTTTAAATATGCCCTACCAAGCATTACTCACAAAACACTGTCAGTATTTTGATACTAATGTCACTCGAGATATTTCATGGCGTAAACAGCAACTACAAGCCATAAAAAAACTTGTTATTGAAAACGAAAAAGATATTTTACAGGCTTTACAAGATGACCTTGCAAAGCCGACTCTAGAAGCTTGGATCACTGAAATATCATACATAACCAGTGATGTTGACCACACGTGCAAACACCTCAATAAATGGGCTAAACCAAGGGGCGTTAGTACCCCAATTGTGGTACAACCGGGGAAATCATTTATTAAACCCGAGCCACAAGGCACTGTATTAATTATTGGCGCGTGGAATTATCCTTTACAATTAGTATTGGCCCCTTTAATTGCCGTTATTGCTGCCGGTAATTGTGCCATCATCAAGCCTTCAGAGCTTGCTCCTGCTATTTCTGCACTTATTGGCCAACTTATTCCTAAGTATTTAGATAATAACGCCGTTAGTGTGGTTGAAGGCGGTGTTACAGAAACAACCGCATTACTTACCTTAAACTTTGATCACATTATGTATACTGGCAATGGTCAAGTCGCTCGTATTGTCATGGCCGCAGCCGCAAAGCACTTAACGCCAGTGACATTAGAGCTTGGCGGCAAAAGTCCTGTTTACGTCGATGAAAGTGCAGATTTAACAATAACAGCACAGCGTATTGCATGGGGCAAGTGGATGAATGCAGGGCAAACCTGCATAGCGCCTGATTATCTATTAGTAAAAGAAAACCTAGTTGAGCCATTAACACTAGCGTTGAAAGCTCAAATAACCGCTATGTTTGGTGAAAACCCAAAAAATAGCGACAGCTATGGCCGTATAATTAACCAGCGCCATTGTCAGCGTATAGCCACTTATTTTAACGATGGTAAAATTATGGTTGGCGGTGAAAGCGATATTGAAAGCTGCTATATCGCGCCAACTATTATCATTAATCCCGCTTTAGATAGTCCTTTAATGACAGAAGAGATTTTTGGCGCCATTTTACCTATTGTCACTATTGAAGATTTTGATCAAGCAAAATCATTTGTCAAACAAAGAGAAAAACCACTTTCTGCTTATATCTTTAGCCGTAATAACGAGCAAGTAGCACAATGGGTAAATGAAATAAGTTCGGGGAGTCAATGTATTAACGATGTCATCATGTTTAATGCAGTACCTGACTTACCTTTTGGTGGCACTGGCCCTAGCGGTATTGGCCAATATAGTGGCAAAGCCGGTTTTGATAATTTTAGTCATCTAAAGTCAGTACTCAAACGCCCTTTTATTAAAGATATCCCGGTACGCTTCGCACCTTATTCAAAATGGAAACTTAAATTCTTACGTTTCATCCGATAAAAATCTCCCTAAATGTTTCTCAGAGGATGAAAAATCTTACATCCTCTGCCACCATTTTTAATCTATCTACTCACTAAAGATAATAAAAACAAAAACGCTTTTATCTGCTCGTATCTAGTTTAGCTAGATGGTTTAATTACCCGAATTAGATGATAGTGTGAATAGACATGACTAATTAGATTTTCAAACACTAAATGAGATTGAAGAATTTTTCTTATATTCACTAATGCCACATTACTGACCTAATTTAGCCTTGAATTCCCCACAATAAATAGTCTGCTTCGCAACCATTGCGGTCATTAAGTGAGGAATATTTCAATTGTTAATAATCACCCAAAACAAAAAAACACCAATCATTACAATTGATGTTTTCTATAATTTTAATGTTTAAGAAATTATTAAGATTGTTTCTTCAATCGACGTGATACCAACCCCATCATGCCTAATGCAAAAATTGCAAGAGTAGAAGGTTCAGGAACTGCAATCAAAGATTGCACACCAGCTTTATCTAGGGCTGTATCATAGACTCGAATATCATCAATCTTTCCAGACCAACCAAAAGAACCTCCCCCAGCGCCTTCACTACCAATTGTAAAGATGTTACCGGGTGATCTGTAAGCTGCCGTACCAAATAAATCACCATCAACAAATAATGTTGCTAAATTAGCAGAAAAGTCATTAACAAGGGCATAATGATGGAAGCTACCATCACTTAGTTCCGAAGGAATACCTTCTTTAAATTTATTACCACAACTATCCCACGTATTCCAACTGATGTTATTACCACAGGCACTTGGAACAAAAAAGAGATCTGGTCCTGAGCCATTGGCTCCGGTATTAAACAACATATCGTTACCGCTACCATCCCAAGTTGCCCATACTGAATATGTGGCAGTAGCTGGCGAAGCAAAATTAGCCACTATAGAATCATTGCCATCGAATGAGTATGCGCTGTTTTCGTTACCAAACCTATCTGTGGTTAAAGTCGCTCCGTTAACAATACCATTAGCGCTACCTGCGCCATCATCTGCATTACCAGTAAAATCATAAGAGTGAATTAATCCAGCATGAGCAGTAGATACTAACAAGCTTGTAGACAAGACTAAACTGGCAAAAGTGGTATCAAAAAATTTAAATTTCATTATGTATTCCTTTAATCCCTTTAGAACATTATCCAAAGGTAAACTCTAAAAGTGAAATATAATCACTTAGCTGTTACTAAACAGAGCACAAATCACGCCAAGTAAAAAATATCTAATAATTTCAGTGTAATAAAAATAAAAGCTCAACATAAATATATCAAGTGTAAAGTAACCTGACACAAAACACCTTATCAACTAGTTTAATTTATTAAATAATATTAACAAACTGTTATTAAAATTAGTTTCAGTATAAATGCATCTATAGGCCAGGAAGAACTGCACAATTTACACCTACTAACTGATTTGTAATCTGTTCGTTTAATATGTCATCAACTGGTATTACTACAAAGTCAACACCGTGATTTTAAAGAATAGTTATATATTTTAAAATTCATAAAAGAAAATGCTAAAATTTAATATAGGCGTACTAACGGAGTTTTATCCGTTGTTAATTAGAGTGGGATATTGGTAAAGCGACCTTTGATTGCTCTTTTAGTTAAAAAATTTTAATCTAATATTAACATCCAAAAATTGATTTCATTGTCGGCTATGTTGCTTTGAGCGGACATTAACCACAAGAACCTACTAATGTCGTCTTTGCGCACAAAGTGATCGTTAATACTTTTCAGTCTCGACAACTTCTCAGCGAGCATCAACCCGTTGACTAAAGATCGATTTGGTTCGAAAATATCATCTATTGAAGGTGTTGATTCTAATGGTCCTACTTGCCGAGATAACCTCATTTGTAATGTCTATTCACATAGCGTTTTCTAGTAATCGCTGGATAAATAAAGAGCGACGACTATTATTCGCAGTTTAACAAGTTCGTGTGCCAATCAAAATATAAGCTCAACAGATAGTCGTTCTAATGTATTCCATCTAATGATGAAAAGTAAAATAGCAACAGCCACGGTAACTTCAGAGATACGACAGTTAAAATACTTCTCGATGACATGAAGTTGCCATAATGAAGATAAAGGGTTATCGCTATTTAGAGGTCTTTAGAGGTCTTTAGAGGTCATTTAAAATGATAAAACCTTTTACAGAAAACTGTAAAAGGTTTTATTGGTGGTTATCTTAACAGTCAGTGTTTATAAAAATGACAACAACTCTTCGTCTAACTGCATTAACGTTTTAGGGTCTGCCATCATGGTGATTGCTAACGATTTAGTTCTTGGCAACATGCGCTCAAAGTAAAACTCTGCGGTTTTAATTTTTGCACGGTAGAAGTCTCTGTTCTCAACATCAGTTGCTAATTTTTCATAAGCCGCCTGCGCCATTTGTGCCCAGAAATAAGCCATAACGATGTAACCAGAATACATTAAATAGTCAACCGATGCAGATCCGACCACATCGCGGTTTTTCTTTGCTTTTAATGACAAACTTAACGTGTTTTTCTGCCAGCCGGCAACAGCTTTGCTCAATGGCCAAATAAATTGATTCATCTGACGTTTATGAGGGTTACTTGAAATCATACTTTTTTCTTTACAAAAGCCTAAGACTTCCATGGTAAAGTGTTTTAAATACTTACCGCGATTTAATAAGATTTTACGTCCTAATAAATCAAGTGCTTGGATACCCGTTGTTCCTTCATACAAAGTAGCTATACGTGTATCACGAACAATTTGCTCCATACCCCACTCTTTGATAAAGCCATGACCACCAAATATTTGTAAGCCATGGTTTGCACTTTCTGAACCTAGTTCAGTGAGGAATGCTTTTAAAATCGGTGTAATAAAACCTAAACGGTTATCAGCTTTACGGCGTTGCTTATCATCTTTCAACATTTGGATGTCGTCAACTATCTTCGCCGTATAATAAATCATAGCACGGCCACCTTCAGTGATCGCTTTTTGCGTCATTAGCATTTTACGAACATCAGGGTGAACAATAATTGGGTCAGCAACTAATTCAGGTTTTTTAGCACCGGTAAGTGAACGCATTGATAATCGTTCTTTTGCGTAAATTAACGAGTTTTGATAAGCAAGTTCTGCAGCACAGATACCTTGTAAAGCGGTACCAACACGTGCGGTATTCATAAAGGTGAACATACATTCTAAACCTTTATTTTCTTTACCGATAAGTACGCCTTTTGCACCATCAAAATTTAAAACAGCGGTAGCTGAACCTTTGATACCCATTTTATCTTCAATAGAGCCACAAACAACATTGTTACTTTCACCAATGTTACCTTGTTCATCAACTTGCATCTTAGGAACAATAAATAATGAGATACCACGCGTACCTTTTGGCGCATTGGGTAATCTTGCTAAAACGATATGAACTATGTTTTCAGTTAAGTCATGCTCACCAGCTGAAATAAATATTTTAGTACCACTAATACTAAATGTACCATCATCGTTTAATTCAGCTTTTGTTTTAACTTGACCTAAATCTGTACCACATTGTGGTTCAGTTAAACACATAGTGCCGGTCCAAGTACCTTCGGTAAGCTTAGTTAAGTAAAGCTGCTTCTGTTCTTCAGTACCGTGTAACTGTACCGTATCCATAGCACCGTGGCTTAGACCAGGATACATAGCCCACGACCAGTTTGCCGTACCCATCATCTCTGACTTTACCATGCCTAGCGAAGCAGGAAGCCCTTGGCCACCATGTTCAACAGGGTGAGACAAACTCTGCCATCCACCGTCAACATATTTCTGATAAGCTTCTTTAAAGCCTGTAGGCGTGGTTACTTTACCATTATCAAAAGTACAGCCTTCTTTATCGCCACTTTGATTTATTGGTAATAATTCATTTTCACAGAATTTTGCACACTCTTGGAATATCGCATCAACCAAGTCAGGTGTCGCTTCTTCAAATTCTGGATACTGCTTATAATGGTCATAATAATTAAAGACATCTTCAAATAAAAATTTCATGTCTGTGATCGGTGCTTTATAACTGAGCATGTATCTCTCCAGTGCTTTTTAAACTATTTATTTAACTTCTTTCGAATATAACAGAAAAACAACTGGTCATACCACTGTTTTTTGCTAATAAATATTTATATATTTGTAAATAGAACTTAAGTGTAGAAGACAACTGAATTTATTGAAGGGAATAAGTGTGTGCAATTTTAATTAATAATAAAAATTTAAGCTTTTCTATATAAGAAATAAATAGCATATTAACAATAATATTAGCTCTGTGGAATGTAGTAGAAACCGTGATAACAACAATCGCTGCAACAGGCTGCTTCGCATATAGGAAGGAAATCAAATTGAACGGTTATAATGTTTAGTCATTTGTTTTATAGAATTTGAGGTCTTGAGGTCTTGAGGTCTTGAGGTCTTGAGGTTTTGAACTATTTTAATTTTTTATATGACTATAAAAAACAGTAAAAACAATGTTGGCGGAGTGGACGGGACTCGAACCCGCGACCCCCGGCGTGACAGGCCGGTATTCTAACCAACTGAACTACCACTCCGCTGTATTGCTTTTTTCAAGTTTTACTACCTAAGTAGACGGTACTCAAACCCGTGATTTTACTTTTGAATGTTAGTATAAAAGATGTCACGCCTTTTATCGTTAGGTCATTCAAACCTTATTCTTAATTTAAACAATGTTGGCGGAGTGGACGGGACTCGAACCCGCGACCCCCGGCGTGACAGGCCGGTATTCTAACCAACTGAACTACCACTCCGCTGTATTGCTTTTGAATGTTATAATAAAAGATGTCACGCCTTTTATAGTTAGGTCATTCAAACCTTAATCTTTACTTAAACAATGTTGGCGGAGTGGACGGGACTCGAACCCGCGACCCCCGGCGTGACAGGCCGGTATTCTAACCAACTGAACTACCACTCCGCTGTATTGTTTTAAACGTTTAGTAAAACTAGGTGCTTAACCTTTGATTAATTGGCGGAGTGGACGGGACTCGAACCCGCGACCCCCGGCGTGACAGGCCGGTATTCTAACCAACTGAACTACCACTCCGCTGTATAATCAACACATTCGTCAACAAGTCGTTGAATGCGGCGGAGATAATACGGTTAAGACGCAGAGCAGTCAACCACTTTTTTAATATAATTAACTGTATGCACGTTTGATGTACAATACGGAGGAATTACATTCAAAAATGGCTTTATTTAATTGGCTACTCATCATTTTTTGTTCTTTTTTCGGCGAGATATAAAGTAAAAGACTAACGCAATAAGGACGATTCCGACGTTTGCAACAGCAATAATAATATAAGTTTGTAGATCTTTTTCACTTTTTGCCCTTTCTTGTTCGACTTTAGCTTCTTGCAACTCCATGGCTAATTGTTTAGCTTTTTCCTCTGCTAGTATAATTTTATCGGTAATAACAACATCCGCTTTGTCTACAGGGAGTGATCTCATTTCACCATTAGCATTTAGGGTCGGCATCACTAAGCCCGTTTTACTTTCTGCATTAAAGGTAAATTGTTCTAACACTAAACGGAATTCGCGGCCGTTAATTGTTTTGCCAAAAACACTCACTTGTATACGATGAACACCTGACTCGGTGTAAGCAAGTTCGTAAGTACGTAAATTTCCTTTTCCTTCCATAATAGAAAATGGTACTTCTTGACGGTCTGGAAAAATAACTTTCCCTTGAAACAAAACACTATCCACATCTACATAAGTAGGGTCGATAGTAAAGATGACCTTGTGAGACTTCCCTACTTCCATTACGGGTTCAACAGAAATGGTAATTGGTGTCTTTTGCAAAATAATGGGTTTTTGTCGTAACTCTCGAGTAGCCATCGGCATAATAACAGAGTAAATAGGTAGCCATTCACCCGGAGCAAAAGCAAGTTCAAATTCGCCGGTAAAGACACCATCCTTGGCATACTCATCTAAGTCACGGCCATCATCACGAAACTGCGCTATTTTAATGGGTTCAGCACCAAAATTATCATACGCAGAATTATTGGTACTAAAAAAATCTACATTGAGGTTAATAACGTCACGAAAGAGTGGATCGTCAATAGCTTGTTCTCCGTTATAAAGGTGCCCTTCAATTTTTAAGGTTTCTCCCGAGAGGATAACCTCAGGTAAGGGGTCAACTTTAATAGTGACATCAGTGACAACCATAATGTGGCTTTGCGGTAAAATATCACCAATAGCCTGCCAAGGGCCGGGCATTGGATTTTTAATGGTGATTAAATCAAAAGTACGATCATCAAACCAAGTGATTTTATCTTTAGGTAAATTATTAATTTTAATTTTGGTGCCATCAGGGCGCACAAGTATGATGGGTGGCGTGCCACTTCTTCGATAAAATAACAGTGTTATTTCTTCAAGCAAGGCATCTATTTTAAACCGATTTTCAAAATAAGGAATTGCATTGGTAACATTATCTGATTGGTAATAATCAATTTTGGTTTGTTGTCCATAACTTGGTATAGATATCAATAGAAAGGCTACTACTATGATAATAAAAAGTTTTGACTGACCTATTTGGGCCATATTGGTTCGCTCCCTTTTTCAGCAACAATCGCTAATCTTTCATTATGCTTAATAAGTTCATCGGCAGAAGCTTGGATAACCTTTAATTTTGTTCGTTGTGCGGGTAAACGACGAATAGCATTACTGTCTCCTGATTCGCTGCCTGCTGATAGATTTAACACGGACTGCTTACGCGTCATCTCTACATAAACAAACGCTAAAAGTTGAGCATCGATTAATGCACCATGATAAGTGCGGTCGACTAATTTATCGACACGATAGTAACGGGCTAAATAATCTAGGGTCTTTGGTGAACCAAATTCATCTTTTGAAACATGCAACGTATCTATAACAGTACACATATCACGAGTGTTGGGAATATTTCGCTTTAATAAAGAAAATTCATTGTCCATAAAGCCGATATCAAATTTAGCGTTATGAATAACAAGGCGTGCACCTTTAATAAATTCGATAAAGTCATCGGCGACTTGACTAAATAAAGGTTTATCACGAAGGAACTCATTGGTTAATCCGTGAATATTGATAACTTCCTGATCCATTTCAAATAATGGATTGATATAAACGTGAAAACTACGACCGGTTAACTGTCGGTTGATCATTTCAACACAGCCTACTTCAACAATTCGGTGCCCTTCCCTAGGATTAATACCCGTTGTTTCTGTATCTAATATAATTAATCGTTCATCTTGCTGTACAGCTTGTTCGTTATTCATTGTGATTTCATCACCTTTTTTTTGGGTCAGGAAGTGGCTCTGGAAACTCAGTAATATTTATTGTAAATTTTTTACTGAGATTTAACATGATTATAAGCGCTCCAACAATAATAGCTTGGGTAATTAACCATGTTAATGACAGTAAATGCCAATAAAAAAAGCCAACTAAGCAAATAATCAAATCAAAAAGTAAGGCGAAAGTGAGAATACCTTTACCATGGCGCCATGATTTTTTAACCCAACCTTTCGCATTTGGCCGGCGTAAACTTAAGACAAGGACAATAAAAACACCTAACGCCCCAGAGCCTAAGCTTAAATAAAACAATGATGTTTCAGGGTATATCCATTGAATAATACCAACACGGTCTTTCATATTGGTTACCGACATTAGCCAAACAACATAACCCCGTAAAATAAAAATCAAGGCTACGTAGACCCATTTTGATATTTTCAAACAATCAAAATTGTCAAAATCTTGCACCGAATAAGCAGAGTAATTATGTTTACTCATCAATATCATGACCGCGCTTTTTTGTATGCTCTATTCTTAAGTGCTCTTGTGCGGCGGTAATAGCTTTTACTGCTCGAGATCTAAATTCACGATAAAATAAAGTATAAACAACCAGTAAACTGGCAAAAACAAATAACGCAGGATGAAAAAACCAACACATTGCCGCAATAGAAAAATAATAAGAACGTAATCCATAATTATAAGAATGTGCGGCTTGGTCTTGTACTATTGCCATTTGTTTTGCATAGGCACGCAAGTTTTCATCTTCGCCTAACTCATCATAAGGCGCAGCACCAATCATGACATTTAAAAAGCCATACTGTCGCATAGACCAAGTAAATTGAAAAAAGGACATAATGAAAATAAAAGCCAAGACACCTAATTTTAATTGTATCGCCGCATGATTTGGAAAATCAGCATAGGGAATTGAACCTATTACCGCTTCTAAACGTTCGACTTGAGCGAATAGAGTCAATACACCGGCTAAAACCAGTAAAGTTGTTGAAGCAAAAAAAGCAATATTTCGCTCCAAATTTGCTAACAACGCAGCTTCACCAACACGAATATCTCGCGTCATTAGCTCATTCATCCAATGAATTCTATGTTGATGAAGACATCTGGCGATACAATTAGTGTTTTTTGCTTTGACACGAGCAAACCAAGTGTAACCAATCCAACAAGTTACAAAGCATATAAAGGCAAGAATATCGAGTAAAGTAAGTGGCATAATATTGAAAAATTAGATAACAGGCATTCCATTATGCAGGAGAATATTTATAGATTCGAGCTAAATTTTCTACGATTAAGCATGCAAAAAATGTTAGAAAAAACCATTAATCGTATTCCTTATACCAGTTATCGTAATTCCTTTGACAGAAAGTCTAACTTTCTTCACCATCGCCGGTAAATCTATTACTTAAGTTTACCGTCAGTATTGCAGATAAACTTTGTGCAAACACTTTCCTTTGGAGCATCAATGTTCACTGTCAAATTCAGCCATATTTTGACTATTTCCACTTTATTATTTTCTTTTCATTGTAAAGCTAACGCGCAACAGTCAACCCAAATCCCAAGGATTTCAGGTAAAATAACCATAGATGCTAAATTAGATGAAAAACAATGGCGCCATGCAAAAAAAATATTAATCAATAACGTTACTCGTCCATACGACAATATACCTAGCCAAGTTCATACCGAAGCGTTATTAATGGAAGATGGCGGTACTTTCTATATTGCTTTTATTGCTGAAGATCCCAACCCAAGCCAAATTCGAGCGTTTTACCGCGATAGAGATCAATCATGGGGTGACGATGTCGTTGGCATAAAAATTGACACTTATAACGACCAACGTTCGGCTTATCGATTTTTAGTCAACCCTTTAGGCTCTCAAATCGACGGTGTCGAAAATGAAATAACGAAAAGTGAAAGTGATTCTTGGGATGGCATCTGGGACAGTGCAGGAATAATTAACGATAAAGGCTATATCGTAGAAATGGCTTTACCCCTTCGTATGCTTAACTTTACTGAAAAATCGTCATTACAAGATTGGGGCATTGAATTAATGCGTTTTTATCCGAGAAACGAATTTTTTCGTTTCTCAAACGTCCGCCTTGAACGAGATAACGACTGTGAGTTATGCCAACTTCACACGATTGAAGGCTTTACGGGGGCAAAACAAGGCGATAACTTAACCGTTACGCCTTCACTTGTTACCGGCGTTAATGAACAAAGAGAAAATAATGAGGATTGGCAGAGTGAAACCAACACAGAAGCTAGCTTAGATGTTCGTTGGGGAATAACACCTGACTGGGTGTTGAATGCCACAATTAACCCAGACTTTTCAACAGTTGAAACAGATAATGCTCAGTTAAATATCAATAATAACTTTGCACTTTTCACCCAAGAAAAAAGACCGTTTTTTCTAGATAATGCTGATTACTTTGATTCAAATTATAACCTGATTTATACCCGAAATATTAACGCGCCAAACTACGGTGCTAAATTAACTGGTCGAGAAAATGATCACTCCTTTGGTTTATTTGTCACCGATGACGACAGTACCAATATTTTAATCCCCGGTAATAGAGGCTCTTCCATAGCGAGCATCGAAGGCGAATCAAAAGCAAGCGCTTTTCGCTATCGTTACAATTTTAACGAAAACATCACTATGGGGACCGTAAGTACCATACGTACCGCCGAAGATTATCAAAATATAGTACACAGTGTCGGCAGTCAAATTAGACTTTCAACGGCTGATGTCTTTAAGTTTCAAGCGCTTTATTCAACTACAGAATATCCTGACAACTTATTTGAGCAATTTTGTAATGCCGATGATAGCGACGATTCAAGTGAGTCAGACAATTGCCATGCGCCACCTGAAAACATTGACTGTGGCTATAGTCAATGTGATTACAATGAGCAGGTTTTACGGACCTTAAATGATGATAAGTTTAGTGGTAGTGCCTTTAAAACCAGCTATTCTCACAATGACCGAGACTGGTATTACCGCGTAACATACGATCAGCAAAACTCTGGCTTTCGTGGTGATTTAGGCTTTATTCCTAATGTTGACTACAAGCGTTTTTCTGTTGGTGGTGATAGAAAGTGGTATGCGAAACCAGGCGAATGGTGGACGAAATTTAAAATATATTCTGATTGGGATATCACCCATAACGACAATAATGAATTGATTGAAAAAGAATTTGATATCAACGCTCAACTAAATTCAAGTATGAATTCATACTTCCGCTTTTCTTATTCAAACCGTGATTTAGTCGGTTTAAGAAAAGATAAAAGTATTTTAGCCATTGACGGTAACACCACCTTATTTACCGAAAATCAATTTTCACTCTTTGGTGAAGTTAATCCAATGCTAGGTCTATACTTTAACAGTAACTTTAAATACGGCGATGCCATTGATTACAGAAACAACCGTCTGGGCCGTACTAAACAGTGGAGTTCAAAGGTAACCTTAAATGTTGATAAGCATTTAGAATTAAATATCAAACATACCTTTAATCAATTAGATGCCACTAATCATAATGTCGATGCGACCAGTAACAACGTCTTTACTGCAAGATTGACCGATTTTAGAGCAACGTACCAATTTAATGTGTTAAGTTTTTTACGTTTTAGTTTTATTTATAATAATACCAACAGAAATATTAACAATTATATTTACACAGATCCCGAAGATATTACCCAAAGCAGGAAGAACGTCTCAACTGAATTGTTGTACGCCTACAAGTTGAATTCGCAAACAGTTTTCTATCTAGGCTATTCTGATAGACACTACACCGAAGAAGATTTTAGCGACTTAAATCAAAATAAACGTAATCTCTTTATGAAGTTTAGCTATGCTTGGATGAAGTAAAAATAAATAATAATCCCATCAGCTTTTACGTAAAGTCGCCATTTGGCGACTTTTTTATTGCCTGCTACCATTTGGCGACTTTTTTATTGCCTGCTAATAATAGAGCTAGAATAATTAATGATTGTTTTAACTGCATTTTTTTGACACAATTTATCCAGAGTCACAATATAAAAATAATAAAATGTAACCCTGGAGAGAAAATGTTGTTGTTAAGAAGTAGCTACAAAGCCTTAGTAGCTAGTATATTCTTACTATTTTCACAGAATAGTTTTGCTGAACAAAATGCCCAAGAACAAACAATTAATAAAATCGATCATTTATCGATACCTTATGCTAAAACAAAAGTCACCATAGACGGCAACATCAACGAAGAGGAATGGTCTCAGGCATTATCCATAGAGCTCAACATTGTTAATTCCCCTTGGAATAATAAGCCTAGCCCGGTTAAAACCACCGCAAAAATATTTGAAAATGGCGAGACCATTTATATCTCTTTTATTGCCCAAGATCCCAACCCTGAAGAAATAATTGCCTACTTAGGTGACCGAGATACACGACTCGAAGACGATGTGGTGGGTATAAAACTCGACACTTACAACAATCGACGATTAAGTTATGAACTCTTTGTTAATCCTTACGGATCGCAAATCGATAGAATAAAAAACGAACTCACCGGTGATGTCAATTCAGCTTGGGATGGTATGTGGCAATCGTTTGGCAAAAGAACAGCGAGTGGCTATCAAGTTGAAATGGCTGTGCCCTACCATGCATTGAACTTTGCTGACACAGATGAAGAAAAAACCTGGGCAATTGAGTTTATTCGTCTCTACCCGCGCGACTCTCGCCTGCGTATATCTCATATACCGCTCGACCGAGACAATGATTGTTGGTTATGCCAAATACCTGAAGCAAAAGGTTTTAAAGATGCAAAAACCGGTAACAATTTAACAATCACGCCAGCAATAGTGGCAAGTAAAAATGATACTCGTGACATTTACGACCCACAAGATGAATGGCAAAGCGATAACGACACCGAAGCGGGCGTTGACTTACGCTGGGGTATTAATGCCAACACGCTATTAAACGTTACGGTAAACCCAGATTTTTCGACAGTAGAGTCTGATGCCGGACAACTTAGCGTTAATAAAACCTATTCCTTGTTTTATCGTGAGGCTCGCCCTTTCTTTGTAGAAAACTCAGATTATTTCTCTTCAAATTTTAATTTAGTTTATACCAGAAACATTGCCGACCCTGATTATGGTGCAAAATTAACGGGTACTAATGACAACCATACCTATGGTGCTTTTATTAGTCATGACACAGAAACTAATTTTATTGTGCCAGGAAATACCGGCTCACGTTTAAAATCGTTAGATGAAGAAAGCCACTCTGGCGCATTTAAATATCGCTACGACTTTTCTGAAGACTTTTCATTAGGTGCAATTAGCACCTTAAGAAAGTCTGATAGTTATCAAAATACCGTTGCCGGTATCAATACCAAATATAAAATGGATGACTCGAATGCTATTCTTGCACAAGTTGTTCATTCAAACAGTGACAATTCAATAGAGGAGTCGACTGATTTTGCCGACCAAGCGGTCAAACTTAGTTATGAGCACAACTCGGAGTATTGGTCGGTAAGTGCTGAACATCAAAAAATAGGTAAAGATTTCCGCGCTGATTTAGGTTTTATGCCCCAAGCTGATTATCAAGATGAGAGACTATTAGTTGACCGTTTCTTTTACAGTGAAGGCGACAGCTTTTGGCAAGAAGCAAAATTGTCAGGTCAGTGGCAAATTAAACACAATGAAAATGGTGAATTGCTCGAAAAAAGTTTGGCTTCGAGTTTTACGATTGATGGCCCTAAACTTTCACAATTTGATATTATGTTTACCTATGCAGATAAAATAGGGTTACGTAAAAGTGAGTTAAATCAATTGAATGGCGGCCTCGCAGCAATTGAGTTTGATGACTCTATTGACGGTAATACCGACCGGTTTACTGAAAAGCTTTTGACTATGTTTGCGTATATAAAACCAACAAGATACCTTTATGGTGAAGTTTATTTTTCTTTTGGTAAAAAAATAGATTACCAAAATAATCGCCTCGCTGATTATCAAGAAATTTATGCGAACACTCGCCTTAACCCAACCAGTCATTTAGAGATTGATTTTTCTTATACTTATGAAACTCTCGATACGAGTCAAGGTAATGTATACGATGCGAACATAGTGGAATTAAGAGTTTCTTACCAATTTGATGTGAACAGTTATCTTAAATTAAATGTTGTTTACTACGATGTAGATAAAAATCCAGATAATAATATTTCAGCTTATTCGAACACCAATAGTGATTTATCAACACAATTAATTTATAGCTATAAGCTTAATCCACAGACAGTATTTTTCTTAGGGTATTCAGACACTAGCTATCAAGATGACGACTTAACTACGTTAAGGCGTGGTGAACGTACTTTGTTTACTAAAGTTAGTTACGCTTGGATGCCTTAGCACCTTATTAATCGATAAATAAGTTTAGTTTGATAGCGGTTATCAAACTAAACTTTATTTTACACTGCGACTTTAATAAAAGCTCTGTCGTTGTTTGTCTACGGAAAATCAGCGCTATTCAGACGATTGATTAACACATCGTTTCATCAATTATCAACTATTAATCAAACCTTCTACCTGCCTTCTGCCATGTTCTGCAACAGTAGTAAGCGTTGTTGTTCCTGCGAAGAAGCTTGATAGGGCAAATCGCTTAAACTGTTGACTGCAAAACCTTTTATTGCATGTTCATCAATTGAACTATCACCGTACTTGGTCGGTTCACCGGGAGCAGGTGACATTAATTCAATTGAAAAAGTTGATAAGTAAAATGGCGCTTGCCTGCCTTGTAATACTGACCGGTGAGCTTTTAAATAAAGATGACTATTGCCCTTATTGAGTTTTGCTTTGCTAACTAAGTGGGCGATGGGTTGGTAATTGGCATCAAATAAATTTGCCCGCATTCTATATAGGCCTTGCTCTCTAGTGGTTAAATTAGCTTTTAATACCATATCAGCATCTTCATTGTAGGCCGGTTCAAAACTTTCTAGGGTAGCAACTGAATCAACATATTTAAGTGCTAGGGTAATATTAATATTCTTACCGTTAATTTTCGCCTTAATCGATGCTTGCAATTCTCGTGGCAAATCTCTTTTACCGGTAAAGTGTGAATGCCAGTTTTCTTCACCCTGTTCAAATTGACTAGTCAATAATACTTTACCTGTAATGATATCGACAAGTTGCAGTTCTGCGCCGGTAATATTTTCACCGGTTAGTGTCGCAAAAACGACTTCGGGATAGGTATAACGATATTTTGATAATGCGGCACTTACTTGAGTGCCATTGTCGTCGACTAACATAGATTGTGGATTAAAAAAATTAGGGGTTAAGCGGTCAAAATCTTTATCCGTTAAAGGTTGTGAATAGGGTGGAAAAGTTAACTCTGCCGCATACGCTTGTGCAACAAGAACTGCTGAATCGTTTGAAGTGATTTTATTAACTGTAGCCTCGAGCGAACTATTATTACTTGGCGGCTGTTCTGGCAAGCTAGTTGTCTTAATTGGAATTTTTTTTATCAAGGGTTCATTAACAATCGTTATTTTTTGAGGTGTTGATGGCCAAAAGAGCCAAACAACAACGGTGATAGTAGATATAACACTGAATTTTTTTAACAATGATTTTTTTTTCATAACGGCTTTACTCTTTTGCCAAGACACTGTTGATTTTCCTTGATTAACCTAGAAAACCAACAGCCTTAACTATATTATTTAATTCGGAATCGCGTCATAAATGAGCGTTGACATACTGTCATCATTCGAATTTTCAACATAGAGATAATTACTCTTCCAAAGCCACCAGCCAGTCGTTTTAGTATAAGTGTCAAAGTAAATACTTTCTCCTGACAGTAGGTTTTTCTGATTACTTGCTGCCGTCACTTTACCTTGCTGTTGTGGCTCAAGTAACGAACCATGACTATAAGCTTTACCCATAAGCATTGGGTAATGGTATGGCATAAAACCATTAACGGCATTACCTTGCTGTGCTATTTTACCATTTAACGCGATACCGGTACTGCAGCTACCGTATCTTGCTTGGCGATTAGCTCCGCAAGAGGAGTGCGTACCAACAACACCGTCGTCATTACCTTGAATAAATGGGCTAGTAACCCCTAAATATTCACTTGCATCACCGACAAAGCGTAGACGAGGGATCCTCGCATCTGGTAATGGTGCAAGTTGTCTAGCGTTATTGACTTTTAAATCATTAAGTACGCCCATTTCATCGCCAAGATCGCCGCCTAACCAAGCCTCTAATGCTGCCTCAATGACAAAAGACCACGTTTCTGTACCCTCAGCAACACTTACCGCCACATCAGCAAGTTCACTACCACCACCTGCGCCAGCAATGTCAAAAGTTGCAACAATATTCAGTGGTGCTAATCCAGCATTTTCCAACCAAGTTTCTTGGTTATCTATAATATACCGTGCCACTAAATCACCGGTTGAATGTGTTACAAAGATGCAACCCGGTGTACAAAAGTTACTTTCAGAAAATGATTTCAACTTTGGCCAAACATAGTCTGTGGCTATTTTACCTTCTATTCGTTCATATGAAGGCCAGTCAATACGGGCATCACTGAGATTATTCCAATAGCCTTGCCAGTAATTTTGACCACTCGCCGTAACGTCACCATCAACAATAAGTTGTTGTGGCTGAAAGCCATGGATAAGTACTATTTTATATTCTTTACTGTAAGAAGCTGCTGAGCAGAATGTCAGGCAGATCCCTGCTACAACCGTTATACTTTTGATTATATTCATTATTTCCCCAAATTATTTTAAATTTTATTTTATAATTATATTTTTACGTCTTATTTTTATTGGTACTACAACTCATCGGACGTTCGACCAGTTAAAATTGATAATAGTCCAATGACCATTTATTAGTCAATGGCTAATTATTTATAATTTTGATAGTTTATTGACCATTTATTGACAGTTTATTGATAGTAAAAGCAAGGACACTTTCAGAAGAGATCAACAAATTTTAAAATAATACCATTTAAAAAAGAGGTAAATTAATTCAAGCGCTGAACACTTTTTACTTATTAGCATAAAGAAGCGCAACCATAATATTAAAACCACTTATAAAAAGCTTGTTTGTTATTCGCCAAGCTATCATTAGGGTTTAACAGTAATTATAATTAAAGAATAAAATAGGTTATTATCAAAAAGAACGATAATTACAGGCTAATAACACACTAACTTAACTAAAAAAGCATTTCTATATTCTTTTTTTGTATATAAGTTAACAAAATATCACTTCTTTTATTTCTATAAAGCGCTAACCTTGTGCTATTAAAGTAAATAAAGCTTTATTAAGGAGCTACCATGACGACAATATTTGAAGATAACTCAACCACTATAGGTAAAACGCCTTTAGTAAAACTTAACCGTGTAACTACCGGTAATGTTTTTGCAAAAATAGAATCAAGAAATCCAAGTGCGAGTATTAAGTGTCGTATTGGTGCAAACATGATCTGGGATGCAGAGAAGAAAGGCTTATTAACACCTGGTAAAGTAATCGTTGAGCCAACAAGTGGTAATACCGGCATAGCCCTTGCCTTTGTTGCTGCAGCTCGAGGTTATGGTATTACGTTAACTATGCCACATACCATGAGTTTAGAACGCAGAAAGTTATTAGCAGCTTTAGGGGCTAAACTTGAATTGACCGATGGCGCTAAAGGTATGAACGGTGCCATAGCTAAAGCGCAAGAAATTAAAAATTCAGATCCAGACAAGTATGTTTTATTGGGGCAATTCGACAACCCTGCTAACCCTGAAATCCACGAAAAAACGACCGGTCCAGAGATCTGGGCAGATACCGATGGTAAGATTGATATTTTTGTTGCCGGTGTTGGAACAGGCGGTACCATTACCGGTGTTAGTCGTTATATCAAAAATATTGCCGGCAAAAACATTATGTCTGTAGCTGTTGAGCCTACTGACTCACCGGTTATTAGCCAAAAAATGGCGGGTGAAGCATTAACACCTGGCCCACATAAAATTCAAGGTATTGGTGCTGGTTTTATTCCTGGTAACTTAGACTTAAGCATGATCGATGCTGTTGAAAAAGTGACCAACGATGAAGCCATGGCAATGTGTCACCGCCTAATGAGAGAAGAAGGTATTCTTGCAGGTATTTCTTCAGGTGCCGCGGTTGTTGCCGCTAAACGTTTAGCTGAGAAACCTGAAAACAAAGATAAAAATATCGTTGTTATTTTAGCAAGTTCCGCTGAACGTTACTTATCAAGTCCATTATTTAGTGATGAGTTCACTGATAAAGAGCTTGTACAATAGTATTGACATCATCAAAATAAAAAAGACGCTAAGGCGTCTTTTTTTTTGTTTTATCAATCAGCAATAAAGCGAGCAATCGCCGGATGAATTAAGCCACTATGGCTTACCGGCCCCATATGTCCAGTTGGAAAACGTTGATGTTCAACATTGGGTAAATTGGCTTTAATTTGATTGGCTAATGATTGACTCAGTTCAGGGCTGTGTTCCCCTGTCATCATTAACACTTTACAAGTAAGACCACTTAGATCGGTTAAAGTATATTTCTCTGATATTAAACCTTTAAAGTCTAAACTCACCTTAGGCATATCTCTTGCCATTATATCCTGAACTTTTTGTGGTAATGCTTTGAAAAAACCTGTTTTGTTCCAAAAATCAGTGAAGATCTCTGCCGCCTGATACCTATCATCGATATTAACTTTATTAGCAAAGTTATCCGCTAACATTCGAGCGTCACTACTTTGTTCAAGTAAATGAAACGCAACCGGCTCATATAAAGAAAGACTTAATATTTTTTCTGGATTCTCAATGGCTAGCTTTAAGGCAATCGCGCCGCCACAAGAATGCCCAACCAAGTGAAAAGACTGATGTTGAGCAACATGAGTAATAATTTTTTTAATACGGTTAATTTCAACATCAAAATTATAATTTAACTCATCAGCGACTTTTTCTGCATTACCATAACTGAGCAAATCAATATTGATGACTAAGTAGTGAGGTTCAAGCAGTTTGACTAAGGGCTGCCATTGTCTGGCCGAACTTAGCGAACTATGAAGAAGTACAACCGGTGTTCCCTGCCCTGAAATATAGGCACCTTTTAGTAGATTATTTATGGTCATTGCAGCTATTGATTAGCGATAAAACACCATTATCAGCTTAATCTAACAAATGTCAAAGTGAAATAACACTCTGTCTATTAATGCGCAATTACAGAGAATACGGCTATAAAAGTTTACAAAGTAAATAAATAAAACTTCACGCTTTTGCTGACATTAAATTATTTAATGTGATAGAAATTGGTTAACTCAAATTTTCAACGAAGTTAACTTAACGCCGTTTTGAAAAAATCGTCTGAAAAATACAATAATAAAGAGTATTCATGGATATAAATCTTCAAGGTAAAAGCGCATTGGTCTGTGGTTCAAGTCAAGGGATCGGTAAAGCCTGTGCGATTGAGCTTGCTCAATTAGGCGCTAACGTCACACTATTCTCACGTAATCAAGCAGCCCTTGAATTAGTCAAAGCTGAGCTTGATAAATCTCAAGGTCAAAAGCACCAAGTATTAATCGCTGACTTTTCGAATACAGAACAAGTAAAAACCGTGATCAATGCGCATATTAACGCATCGGGTGGTTATGATATTTTAATCAATAATACCGGAGGACCCGCACCTGGACCGGCCAATGAGGCTGGTACCGATGAATTTATCAACGCCTTCAATTTACACTTAGTGTCCAACCATCACTTGGTTCAAGCGCTTATCCCTGGTATGAAAGAAAAGCAATATGGCCGTATTATCAATGTTATTTCTACGTCTGTTAAGCAGCCGCTCAATGGCCTAGGTGTTTCTAATACCATACGTGGTGCGGTGGCGAGCTGGGCGAAAACCTTAGCAAATGAATTGGGTGAATTTGGTATTACTGTCAATAATGTCTTACCCGGGGCTACTGCAACCGCTCGTTTGGATGCTATTATTTCAGGGAAAGCCAAAAAACAAAACATTTCAATTGAACAGGCTACGCTTAACGAAAAAGCAATTATTCCTATGCGCCGTTTTGCTAAACCCGAAGAATTTGCAGCGGCGGCCGCTTTTTTAGCATCGCCTGCTGCTGGCTATATCACAGGTATTAATTTACCCGTCGATGGTGGCAGAACCTCGTGCTTATAAGGTTTACTTTAATAAACAATAAGTAGAGGAATAATAATGCTCAATGCGAATAATATTATTGAAAACTTTATTGATGGCCAATATCAAGCGCCCATCAATAATAATTATTTAGATAATATTGAGCCGGCCACGGGGCTAGTTTACGGCCAAATACCCAATAGTGATATCGCTGATGTTGAACAAGCTGTTGCAGCAGCAGAGCTTGCCCTGCCCGCATGGCGGGCCTTGGCTTTAGAACAACGTGCCGACTATTTAATTGCCATAGCACAAGAAATTGAAAACCAACTTGAATCCTTAGCACTTGCCGAAGCCACAGACAATGGTAAACCGGTTTCTTTAGCGAGAATGGTAGATATTCCACGTGCGGCAAGTAACTTTAAATTCTTTGCTCATGCCTGTTCGCAATTCGCTAGTGAATCTCATGCGATTGCTCATACGGCAATCAATTACACCTTGCGCCAACCTGTTGGTATTGTCGGCTGTATTTCCCCTTGGAATTTACCGCTGTATTTATTTACTTGGAAAATAGCACCAGCACTCGCTGCAGGTAATTGCGTGATTGCTAAACCCTCTGAAATAACCCCAAAAACGGCGGCAATGCTCGGCGCTATTTGTCTGAAAGTCGGTTTGCCTAAAGGTGTTTTAAATATATTACACGGAACAGGTGCAAGCGTTGGCGCTGCAATATGTAACCACCCTAAAATTAAAGCGATCTCATTCACTGGTGGCTCAGCAACGGGTGCAGCAATAGCAACTCAGCTTGCACCAAAATTTAAAAAACTATCATTAGAATTAGGCGGGAAAAACCCAGCATTAATTTTTGATGACTGTCATTTTGAAAGTACCGTTGAAGAAGTCTTTCGCGCCAGCTTTGCGAATCAAGGTCAAATTTGCTTATGTGCTTCACGTTTATATATTCAACGGGGCATATATGAAAAATTCAAAAACGCATTAGTGGCAAAAGCACAAGCGCTTGTCCCACAAGACCCTTTACTTAATGAAACAAAAATGGGCGCGATTGTCTCCAAAGCTCACTTAGAAAAGGTACTTGGCTATATTGATTTAGCTAAAAAAGAAGGGGGTACTATTTTAGCGGGCGGTGAACAAGTGCTATTACCTGGTCGCTGTAAACAAGGTTATTTTTTACAACCGACTATCATTGAAGGCTTAAGTAATGATGCAAGTTGCAACCAGCAAGAGATCTTTGGCCCTGTTATTACC
Organism: Colwellia sp. BRX8-7; assembly: GCF_014077275.1. Classification (NCBI taxonomy): domain Bacteria; kingdom Pseudomonadati; phylum Pseudomonadota; class Gammaproteobacteria; order Alteromonadales; family Colwelliaceae; genus Colwellia; species Colwellia sp. BRX8-7. Next base: position 234,043 of record NZ_JACGVP010000006.1, read on the forward strand.
TTACAAATATTTGATACTGACGAACAAGCGCTGGCACTTGCCAACGAAAGCCAATATGGCTTAGCGGCGACTATTTGGACGCAAAATATTAATAGAGCGCATCAACTCGCTGAACAAATAAATACCGGAATTGTGTGGATCAATTGTTGGTTACTGCGTGATTTACGAACGCCTTTTGGTGGTATGAATCATTCAGGTGTTGGTCGAGAAGGTGGTTTAGAAGCCATGCGATTTTTTACTGAACCCAAAAATGTATGCATAAAATACTCATAGGCTCAAACTAAAAAATGAATCAAATTTGTCATAAATTTAAATCATCAGGAGCAATATTTGCCAGCGTATTAGGCTGCAAATGGACGCTTATTTAACCTATTTTCCTCTGGAGTGCCTTAGGGTGTTTTTCGGTGATTTCGAAATTCCCTACTCAGTCGTGCTCAAGTCTACACACAATTGAAATAAATAAAGAACAAAGGTCTTTGATTGATTTTTGTCTACACTTATAACCATAAAAATATATTAATTACATCAGGATCCCTTATGAGCGATGTTAAAATTAAAACGTCTTTGAACCCGAAAATAATTAACGCGGAACAAGCACCAAAACCTGTAGGTTTATACCCTCACGCCCGACAAGTAGGCGACTTATTATTTCTTTCTGGTGTTGGCCCAAGAAAAGCCGGTTGCAAAGATATCCCTGGGGTTGTACTTGACGAGCAAGGTAAAATTAAAAGTTACGATATTGAAGCGCAATGTCATAGTGTATTCACCAATATTCGCTTAATTCTTGAAGCGTCAAATGCAAACTGGATGGACTTGGTTGATGTCACCGTATTTTTAACCAATATGGATGACGACTTCACCACCTACAATCGTATTTACGCAGAATACTTTGCCGATAACCAACCTTGTCGAACCACGGTTGAAATTAACAAATTACCAACGCCCATTGCCATTGAGCTTAAATGTATCGCTGCGTTGAATCAACATAAAAAGCCTCATACTAAAACGACGGGGGAATAGTCATGTCAACGTTAAAAAATAGCATCGCTATGCCTTTTAATTTATATGCTTGGATTGATGAACATCGCCATTTACTTAAACCTCCCGTTTGTAATAAGCAAATTTTTCAACAAGACAATTTTATTGTGATGATTGTCGGCGGCCCAAATAATCGTAACGATTATCACTATAACGCAACCCCTGAATTATTTTATCAAATTGAAGGCGAAATGGTGCTTTCAGTGATTGATGGTTCGGTTGAAAAGAATGATCATCATGATCCCAAAAATTTTCAGGATATAAAAATTAAAGCTGGCGAGATATTCTTACTGCCACCAAAAATGTTGCATTCCCCACAACGCTTTGAAAATAGCGTAGGTTTAGTGGTTGAACAAAAGCGAGCAAATAATCAAAAAGATGCACTTTATTGGTTTTGTCCTGACTGCAAAAAACAACTCTACACAGAAGCTTTTTATCTCGACAATATAGAAACAGACTTACCTAAAGTATTCACCCGTTTTTATGACACACCTGACAATTGCACTTGTCAGCAATGTGGCACAACAGTGACGAAGGGGTAAGTTATGTTAAAGATAGATATTCACACGCATATATTACCGAAGACCTGGCCTAATTTACGTGAAAAATACGGTTACGGGGGGTTTGTCAGTTTAGATCATCATAAATGTGGCTGTGCCCGAATGATGGTTGATGAAAAGTTTTTTCGTGAAATAGACCATAATTGTTGGGACCCTAAAGTTCGACTTGACGACTGTAAAAAGCACCATGTAGACGTACAAGTACTTTCAACGGTTCCTGTGATGTTTAACTACTGGGCAAAACCGAAAGATACTCTAGATTTATCGATGTATTTGAATGATCACATTGCCGGCATTGTTAACGACCACCCTAAGCGTTTTGTAGGGTTAGGTACTTTACCTATGCAATCGCCAGACCTTGCAATAAAAGAACTTGAACGTTGCATGAAAATTGGTTTGTCGGGCATTCAAATTGGTTCTCATATTAATGAATGGAATTTAGACCAAAAAGAGTTATTCCCTATTTTTGAAGCCGCACAAGACTTAGGTGCAGCTGTTTTTGTTCACCCATGGGACATGATGGCGAAAGAAAAAATGCCTAAGTATTGGTTGCCATGGCTCGTTGGTATGCCTGCAGAGTCAAGCTTAGCGATATGCTCGATGATCTTTGGCGGCGTACTACAACGTTTACCTAAACTAAAAATAGCCTTTGCTCATGGTGGTGGTTCATTTCCATCAACTATTGGTCGTATTGAACACGGGTTTAATGTTCGTCCTGATTTATGTGCGGTTGACTGCCCTATTAACCCACGAGATTTTCTTCCTCAAATTTATTTGGATTCATTAGTACATGATGAATTAGCACTGAAATATTTAGTCGATTTGATGGGGCCAGACAATATTGCCTTGGGTACTGATTACCCATTTCCATTGGGTGAATTAGAACCTGGAAAGCTTATCGAGAATAGTCAGTTTTCTGATGATATTAAAGAAAAGTTACTGCATGGTTCAGCGCTTAAATGGTTAGGATTATCAAAAGAGCAATTTTTATGAGTATCGCGAACACGAAAGTTAACGTTAAAAATAGCACGATAAAAATAACCATAGAACTTAAACATGCTAGTTATCAAGTCAATATAGCAAACTCATGGTCATTGGCTATTCCTGTTAACTTTAATCAACCAACGCAACAGCCTAATCACTTTTCTGCCAATGCGGCTCTAGCCAGTCCAATGCAAGCGGGGGATTTTGTTGGTGATACGAAACAAGGTGGCAGTTGCAATGTAAATGAATTGACGATTAATCCGCATTGTAACGGTACCCATACAGAATCTATCGCACATATTTGTGACTTTTCAATGAACAGTCATGCTGTCAATAATGGTATCAATAATGAAACGCAGGCAAAGACATTAGCAGAGCTTAACTTACCCGCGTTAATGCCCTGCGCTGTAATATCATTAACACCTGAATTAGCGATAGAAAGTAAGGAGAATTACAGCCCTGACTTTTCTAAATATGATGTCATCATCAGTAAATCTGCACTTAAGAAAGCACTTGTTGATTATCACAATGAGCAATTACAAGCGTTGGTTATTCGAAGTTTGCCAAATAACAGTAGTAAAAAACATCAAGCTTATAACAGTGAGAATCAACCTGCTTTTTTCAGCCGTGAAGCCATTTTATATTTGAATGAACGTGGTGTTGAACACCTAATAGTAGATCTGCCATCAATTGACCGCTTACATGATGAGGGATTAATGACTTGTCACCATTTATTTTGGCAAGTTAATGAAGGTAGTCAGCAAGTAAACGAAAATAGCTTAGTGAATAAGACGATTACCGAAATAGCGTTTATTGATAATGAGATCCCTGATGACTTTTATTTTATCAATATTCAAACACCTGCTTTTCATAATGATGCAGCACCAAGTCGCCCTGTCCTATTTTCAACAAAAGAATTTAATGCTAAAGAAATGAGTAAATAACTGATGCCTATTCCCAATAAAACAATAAAAAATAATAAAACGACATTAGCATACGCCCAAACACTAGATCTTAATGATCCGTTAGCGAAAATACGCGACCAGTTTGCCATTCCTAAACAAGCCAATGGTGACGATGAATATTACTTCACAGGAAATTCCCTTGGTTTACAACCCAAACTTGCCCGCGAATATGTTATTGAACTACTCGACTCTTGGGGACAAAGAGGCGTAAAAGGTCATTTTGAAGGTGACTTCCCTTGGATGCCCTATCACGAACTTTTAACCGAGCAATCAGCATTATTAGTGGGGGGTAAAAATGAAGAAGTGGTGATGATGAATTCATTAACTACAAACCTACATTTAATGATGGTGAGTTTTTATCAACCCCAAGGTAAACGTACTAAAATACTGATTGAAGATCATGCGTTCCCTTCTGATCATTACGCCGTAGAATCTCAACTAAAACATCACAAACAAGATGTTGATAAGAATATGCTGCTGTGGACGCCAAGAGCAGGTGAAGAATTATTAAACACTGATGATTTATATCAAATTATTGAACAACAAGGCGATGAAATAGCCCTGATATTATTGCCGGGTGTGCAGTACTACACTGGCCAAGTGCTGGATATGAAAACCATCACCGAAAAAGCGCACGCAAAAGGTATCATGGTGGGTTTTGATTTAGCCCACGCCGTTGGCAACATCGAAATGGAACTGCATAACTGGCAAGTCGACTTTGCATGTTGGTGCAGTTACAAATATTTAAATAGTGGTGCAGGCTCTGTTGCTGGTTGTTTTGTTCATGAAACCCATAGCACTAATTCAAACAGTGAAACGCAAGTGAACCGCTTTGCGGGTTGGTGGGGACACGACAAGTCAACTCGATTTAAAATGGAAAACAATTTTAAGCCTATTGCTACAGCTGAAGGCTGGCAATTATCGAACCCTCCCGTATTATCATTAGCGGCTATTCGAGGGTCACTTGATACCATAAAAATGGCAGGCGGGATCAGTGAGCTTCGTAAAAAATCAGTCAAGCTTACCCAATATATGACCGAGTTAATCGCCAGTGAACTCGGCGATAAAATTCGTATTATCACCCCCAGTAATCAAGCTGAACGGGGTTGTCAGTTATCGTTAATGATTAATGTCAAAGGCCTTGACGGTAAAGCTATGTTTAACGCGTTAGAAGAAAATGGCGTAACCACAGATTGGCGTGAACCCAATGTTATTCGAGTGGCTCCCGTCCCTCTTTACAATCAGTTCCAAGATATTTATCACTTTGTCCGACTTTTAAAGGAGTGTTTACAATGAGCGTAAATGTTATATCTAAACCTGCCAATGAAACTAACATCACGGTAGCTGGAGCTGGTCCTATTGGCGCACTGCTTGCAATAATACTCGCTCGAAAAGGCTATAATATTAATTTATTTGAATCTCGCCCAGATTCTCGCCAGCATGATATATACCAAGGAAAATCGATTAACATTGCCCTCTCAGACCGTGGTTGGTTAGCACTTGAAGCGGTTGGTATTGCTGAACAAGTCCGTAAAGAAGCGCTCCCTATGAAAAAACGTGTCATGCATGGGGTTGATGGAACCATAACAGAGCAAGCTTATGGAAAAGACGACCAAGCTATTTGGTCGGTATCGCGCGCGGGCATTAATGAACAATTACTTAATTTGGCAGAAAAAGAAGCAAACGTAGCGTTGCACTTTGAAAAAAGACTTACCCATGTTGACTTTACTACGGGTTGTTCATCTTTCAGCTTTGATGTGGCACAAAGTAAAGGTCATATTGAAATTGACGCTGATTATATTTTTGGCGCCGACGGTGCTTTTTCAAAAGTACGCCGTCTTGCCCAAGAAACGCCACGCTTTAGCTATAGCCAATCTTTCATGCCTCAGTCTTATATCGAATTAACGATCCCAGCAAACGAAAACGAAACAGGCGATGCGCGTTTTAAAATGGAAAAAGAAGCCCTGCATATTTGGCCAAGAAAAGATTTTATGCTGATCGCTCTGCCCAACCCTGATGGTTCGTTCACTTGTACATTGTTTATGAATTATGAAAGTAAACATGACGGAGCACATTCATTTTGCAACTTAACAAAAAGAAGTCAAGTAGTTAAGTTTTTCAACGAAAATTTTGCCGATGCAATGCCCATACTAGCAGACCCAATCGACGACTTTATGTCCAAGAAAGCTAGCCCACTCTTTTTAGTTAAAGTGGACCCTTGGGTGATCAATAACAAAGTCGCATTAATTGGTGATGCTGCTCATGCAATGGTGCCTTATTACGGTCAAGGCATGAACTGTGGCTTTGAAGATTGCCGAGAGCTTGGTGAAATTATTGATCAATATAAAGGTCAATGGTGCGATATTTTTCCTGCTTATCAAAAACAGCGAAAAATAAATGCTGATGCTATTACTGAATTAGCTCAGCGTAATTTTGTTGAAATGAGTGAGCTCTCTGGTGACAGTAATTTTCTTTTGCAGAAAAAAATTGAAGCTAAATTTCATCAACTTCAACCTGAACTTTGGGTGCCACTTTATTCTATGGTGACCTTTTGCCCACACTTGCCTTATTCGCAAGCATTAGCAATCGGTGATCAGCAAAAATTAATTATGGCGAAAATAATGCAAATACCTGATATAGAAAGCTGTTGGCAAGACGATTTTGTTTACGAAAAACTGCTACAACTCGTTCAAGAAAACACTAAAAACAAGGATAATCTTGATGTCTAATTCTGGCTGTCCTTTTAATGGTGATGCAAACAAACGTGAAGTAGAAGAAGATATTCATACCGACTTTAACGATGATATGTCCTATGGTGATTACTTGCAGCTTGATAAAGTATTATCGGCTCAGCAACCGTTATCGAAAGAGCATGATGAGATGTTGTTTATTGTTATTCATCAGAGCAGCGAACTCTGGCTTAAACTTGCTGGCCATGAATTAACAAAAGCCATGGAGTGTTTACGCGCAGATGATTTTGGTCCCGCCTTTAAAGTTATCGCGCGGGTAAAACAAATATTCATTCAGTTGACTCAGTCATGGAATATTTTATCAACGCTTACCCCCGTTGATTACTTAAAGTTTCGTGATGACTTAGGACGATCCTCTGGGTTTCAGTCACTCGGATATCGAAAACTTGAATTTCTTTTAGGCAATAAAAACAGTGATATGCTTAAAGTCCATAAAAGTGATAATCAAGCCTATCAAGAGTTAGCATTATTACTCAATAGCCCCAGCTTATACGACGAAGTGATTGCCGCATTAGTAAAAGCAGGTTTTAACATTGATGACTGTGTGCTTAATCGCGATGTTAGCCAAGCTTATCAGAGTAATCAGAGTGTGGTAAAAGCATGGCTAATGGTCTATCAGCAACCCGAGAAATTTTTTGAACTATATGAGCTAGCAGAAAAGCTTGTCGACATCGAAGACTCTTTTCAACAATGGCGCTTTAAACACATGTATACCGTGCAACGGATCATTGGGTATAAGACGGGAACCGGTGGTTCTTCTGGGGTAGGCTTTTTGAAGAAAGCACTAGATGTTAGCTTTTTTCCTGAGTTGTTTGAAGTTAGAACACATTTATAATGTTTCTCACATCGTCATTTTAAGTCAACAGCTTACGAATTATGTTGTTGATTGATTTGGGATATTTATAATAAAGCACTCAACAATGTTGAGTGCTTTTTTTTCAATCAGATTAATTTTTTACTGAGTTTATCTCTAAGCTTTTATTACCTTCTTTATCACGGTTTTTACGTGCTTTGTCAGCTTTCAATTTCATCTGCTGCTTCTGCAAATTAGAAATATCTTTTGGCATCGGCTTACGAGGCATACGTTCGTCAGCCATGGCCGCCTTATATAAAAAGCCAGCAAGAATAACAGAAGCTTGTTTTAGATCAGCCTCTACGACATGGTCAATCGAATCAATATGGGTATGATGCAAACGAGAGCCATAATCTAACTTGTCTTGAATAAATTGAAAACCGGGTAACCCTACATCATCAAAAGACTCGTGATCAGTGCCACCGGTACTTTTATTGGTAATAGTACCGGTACTTAAATCCGAATAAGGGCTGAACCAGTTACCGAATATTGATTTAGCAGCAACATTACCTTCAGTATAAATACCTCTGAAACGTCCACTACCATTATCCATATTAAAGTATACCGAAAACTTATCATGATCAGCTTTCGTTTCAATCGGCCAACCTTGATCTTTCCATAAATAACTGGGTAATGCTTGCTCATTCTTATCAGTAGGTTTAGGACGGGTCGCAAAGTGTTCATCAACATAAGCTGCCGAACCAAATAACCCTTGTTCTTCGCCCGACCATAAACCAATACGTATGGTACGTTTAGGTTTAAAGTTTAATGCTTGTAAAATACGAACAGCTTCCATTGAAACCGCCACACCCGCACCGTTATCAACAGCACCATCACTGGCATGCCACGAGTCTAAGTGGCCACCGACCATAACTATTTCAGGGTTTTTATCACTCCCTGGAATTTCTGCAATGGTATTATAAGCATTTCGGTCGTTATCATGAAAACGCGCATCGATATTGAGCGATAATTTAGGTGTCTTGCCATTATCTATCATTCGAGATAATAGGTTGTAATGTTCTGCTTCTATAATAAGTGCTGGTACTGGAAAGGTTTTACCGACACGATGGTCACTACCAAAAACGTTAATTAAGCCACCTTGACGCCAGCTACGATATATAACACCAGCAACTTGCTCTTCTTTTAAGAAATTACTGAGCGTGGCTTGAAAATTATAACGCTGCATTGCGCCATCTCTTCGGTCAGCAGTTACCCATGGAGAGTGACTTGGCGCTCGCATTACATCAAACTCTGTCAATGTAGAAAGCTCTCCGGAGTCATAGCGTTGAAAGACACTGTTCTCAGGCGCTTCAATATTTTTACCCGCGCCCATCATAATGATCTTACCTTTTAGCTTACCTTTATATTGTGCTAAGTCAGTTATTGAAGCCGCATCAAAGATAACAACATCTCCTGTTACTTCTCCTTCAGTGCCCGGTGTCCAAGCAACAGGAATACCGTGTAAAGAAACTTCACGCGGACTCAATAGGTCAATGGAAGCAGAGTCATGTGACCAGCCTCGCCCAAACTCAAAAGGGTCTAAATAAGCATTTTTTAATCCCCACCCCTTTAACTTCTCTAAAGTCCAATTATTAGCTTTCTTCATCTGAGGAGAGCCAGATAAACGAGGGCCTATTTCATCGGTTAATTGCTCTAATGTGTGCATGACTTCAGAATTATAAAAACCTTCTGCCCTTATTTTATTCGCCATATCTAAGTCATCACTTGCATAAGCAGTCGATAAAGAAAGGCATAATAAAGATAATACGAATTTTTTCATTATTGTTTCCTAATTATTATATTTTTTGTCATGATTAATTTAGTACAAAAAATAATAATTAAAAAGACAGATAAGACGAACTCCATCGAATAAGAGACCGTTGGTATTAACTGAGAAGCAGCAGGTAATAATAAGGTTAAGTAGCAGCGCAGTCTTTATATTCACTTTACATTAACCATTTTAATTTAAAACATTAACAAAACATCTGCTTAGCTTAATTTTGCAAAAAATAACATAACAACTTCCTATAAAGTAAACTATGTTAAAACGTATAAAAATAGATACTTTCTATTTAGAAATGTGTAAATTTCGGCTACCCTAACTGGTATCAAAATAACAATAAAATTTAGTTTACCTAAAAAACATCGCACTCTTGGAGAATATTAATGAATTTGTTCAAAAATTCCACTTTGGCTACAGCGGTTAAACTCGCTGTTTTAACATCAACGGTCGGTTTTTCTGCAGCTACTTTAGCTGAAGAAAATGTCGAAGAAAAAGTAGTTGGTTTAGAAATTATTGAAGTAACCGCACGTAAAAGAGTAGAAAATGTTCAAGAAGTTCCTGTAGCTATTAGTGCGCTCCAAGGTGAAAAACTGAATGTGTTAAGTTCTGCTGCTATGGACATTCGTTTTTTAAATGCCCGCGTGCCGAGTCTTTCTGTTGAATCTTCTTTTGGTCGTACTTTTCCACGTTTTTATATGCGTGGTTTAGGTAATTCTGATTTTGATTTAAATGCATCACAGCCAGTTTCTTTAGTTGTTGATGAAGTTGTGCAAGAAAACCCAATTTTGAAAGGTTTTCCAGTATTTGATGTTGGCCGCGTAGAAGTATTACGTGGTCCACAAGGGACACTATTTGGTCGTAACACCCCTGCCGGTTTAATTAAATTTGAATCAGTAAAACCATCACAAGATTTTGATGGTTTTGGCTCACTTTCATACGGCAGTAATAACACTACCGATATGCGTGCGGCTGTTGGTGGAGGGTTAACTGATAAATTATCTGCTCGTGTTTCATTACTTAATCAAACCCGAGATGACTACATAGATAACCAAGCACCCGGTTTTGAACAAAAAGAAGTTTTAGGTGGCTACACCGACAAAGCGGCTCGTATTCAATTTCTTTATGAAGATGACGCTTTCACAGCATTATTTAATTACCACATGCGCGACTTGGATGGCAAGCCGGTTGCTTTCTATGCAAATGCGTTTAAACCTGCAAGTAACGAATTAGTCAGTAACTTTGAAAGAGATACTGTTTACCATGACTCGGCATCAAGAGCGACACAACAAGTTGAAACCGAAGGTGGCAGTTTAAAGTTAGAATTTGAATTAGGTGAATTTACCCTAACGTCAATTTCAGGCTATGAAAGCGCTGAGCTTTATTCTCGTGCCGATGTTGATGGTGGTTATGGCGCAGTTTATGCTGAGCCTTCAGGACCTGGTATTATCGCACTTGATTCAGAAACAGCCGATGCTATTCCAGATCACGAGCAACTAACACAAGAAATTCGCTTATCAAGCAACTTTGATGGCCAATTTAATTACCAAGTGGGCGCATTTTATTTTAATGAAGATTTAACCATTGAAAGCTTTGCCTTCGATCCTTTATTTAGCAGTGGCGCACAAACAGGTTACGTTATTCAAGAGCAAGAAACGACTGCATGGGCTGTTTTTGGTTCGTTTGATTATGACTATAACGACAAAACCTCAGTAACCTTTGGCTTACGTTATTCTGATGATGACAAAGACTATAGCAACCAAAGAACGAAGTCTCCATTGGCATGGTTAGGTTTTCCTGATGTAGTATCAGGTGAAGTAAATCCAAGCGATTCACATGTTAGCTGGGATATCAGTGTTACGCATAAATATACCGATGACATAAACTTATATGCACGTATTGCCGACACGTTTAGAGCACCAAGTATTCAAGGGCGTTCGTTATTCGCCTTTGGAAATGGTATTTCTGTTGCCGACTCAGAAACTATTTTATCTTTAGAAACCGGTATTAAATCTGATATTTTAGATGGCTTTGGTCGTATTAATGCTTCGGTATTTTATTTTACCATGGATGATCAACAGCTAACTTCTGTTGGTGGTGGTGGCAATACGGCGAGTTTACTTAACGCTGAAGAAACGACCGGTTACGGTTTTGAAATCGACTCAGAGTTTATGCTAACCGATAATTTTTGGCTAACGGCGAGTGTTAGTTATAATAATACCGAAATCAATGACAGTGACTTAGCTGTTGCTGCTTGTAAATTATGTACTATTACAGATAATTTCTACACTGATGAGATGGGCAATAGATTTGCCGAAGTAGACGGTAATAGTTTACCACATGCACCAGAGTGGATTTTTAACTTTACCTTGCGTTATTCTCGTGAAATTGCAGACGGTGAATTCTATGCCTACACGGATTGGTCTTACCGAGATGACATTAGTTTCTTTTTATATGAATCAAAAGAATTTAATGGAAAATCATTATTTGAAGGTGGCGCACGTACAGGTTATACCTGGGACGGTGATGATAAAGAGTATGAAGTTGCCTTATTTGTTCGTAACATAACTGATGAACAAATCGCTATTGGCGCTGTAGACTTTAGTAACAATACCGCTATTGTTAATGAAGAGCGCTTTTTTGGTGCAGAATTTAAAGTTAATTTCTATTAAGCTAAACGGCTAATTTTAATGATAAAAGGCGACTATAATTAGTCGCCTTTTTTATTTTTAATGCCTATATACGAGACTCATAGCCCTGAATTCTTGGTATTTAATAAGTGAGTTTAAAGAGTAATTCAGCCAAATCGGGTTGCCACTGAAAATCTGTTAACTTAACGCGATTACCTATAACAACCACTTGCTCCTCTTGAAGCAGTGCGCTTTGTTTGGCGAAAAGTTCACTTTCAACAGCAAATGATATTTTCCCTTGAGAGTTAATAACTCTGTGCCAAGGAACACTTTTTTCTTTCCAGCCATCATCAGGGATTTTACCTAACGCTTTCCCGACTAACCTGGCTTTACCGGGCAAGCCAGCAAGATCAGCAACCTGTCCATAGCAAGCGACCTTGCCATAAGGTATTAACTGCACTGTTTGCCAGATACGAGGGTAATTAACGTTTACCGGGCGCTTATTATTTTTTAACATCGTGGCGACTCATCTAATGAAACGGCTTAATTACGGTTGTAAAACACAGTGAATATTATCTTAACATCTTGCCAACAGACGATAACACGCTACTTAGCAACTTTTACTAAAATAAGAAAATTTACTGAACATTGAACAACTTGTCATTAATTTATCATCCACCCCAGCCAAATAGACAAATTTTAGCCTATTGAAGTCGATGTTTTTTGTGTATAATCGCGCGCTATTGACTTACCAGCTTAAATGCACAACCAAGGAATCAGCTTATCCTACAAGCAAATAATATTACCCAACAATTCGGCGCAAAACCTCTTTTTGAAAATATTTCACAAAAATTTGGTGGTGGTAATCGTTACGGTTTAATTGGTGCCAACGGTTGTGGTAAATCAACACTCATAAAAATCTTAGGTGGTGACCTAGAGCAGACCTCAGGCAATGTAAGCTTAGACCCTAACGAACGTTTGGGTAAATTAAGCCAGGACCAATTTGCCTTTGAGCACTTCAGTGTTATTGATACCGTTATTATGGGACATACTGAATTATGGGCGGTAAAAGAAGAACGTGACCGTATTTATGCTTTACCAGAAATGAGTGAAGCCGATGGCATGAAAGTAGGCGATTTAGAATCAGAATATGCTGAGATGGACGGTTACAGTGCCGAAGCACGTGCCGGCGAACTATTAATGGGCGTAGGAATTGCTGTTAACCAACATTATGGTTTAATGAGCGAAATAGCCCCAGGTTTTAAACTGCGTATATTGTTAGCACAAGCGCTATTCTCAGATCCTGATATTTTATTACTTGATGAGCCAACCAACAACCTGGATATTCATACTATTCAATGGCTTGAAGAAACCTTGAATGCCCGTGATTCAACCATGATCATCATTTCGCATGATAGACATTTTTTAAACAGTGTTTGTACCCACATGGCCGATTTAGATTACGGAGAACTTAGAGTTTTCTCAGGTAACTATGACGAATACATGCTGGCAGCAACACAAGCACGAGCTAACTTACTTGCTGACAATGCTAAGAAAAAAGCGCAAATAGGTGAGCTACAAGCTTTCGTTGCTCGTTTTTCTGCTAATGCTTCAAAAGCTAAACAAGCGACTTCTCGTGCAAAACGTATCGACAAGATCCAACTAGAAGAAGTTAAACCTTCAAGCCGTACCAACCCCTTTATTCGCTTTGAGCAAGAGAAAAAATTATTTCGTAATGCCTTAGTGATAGAAAAATTAAACAAGAAATTTAATGATGCTCATGTACTAAAAGATATTTCTCTTTTGGCTGAAGTCGGTGAACGTATTGCGGTGATCGGCGAAAACGGCATAGGTAAAACCACCTTTTTACGCACTTTATTAAATGAAGTCGGCTACGAAGCAACTTCTGGTGATTTTACTTGGTCTGAAAATTCAAATATTGGTTATTACGCACAAGACCATGAGTTTGAATTTGAGCATGACATGACCTTGTTTGACTGGATGAGCCAATGGCGTCAGCCTACCGACGACGAACAAGCCGTTCGTGGTTATTTGGGGCGTTTATTATTTTCAGCTGACGATATTCTAAAATCAGTTAAAATATTATCAGGGGGCGAAAAAGGCAGAATGCTTTTTGGTAAACTGATGATGCAACTGCCTAATATTCTTGTGATGGACGAACCGACCAACCATATGGATATGGAGTCTATTGAGTCACTTAATATGGCATTAGAGAACTACGAAGGTACCTTAGTGTTTGTTAGCCATGACCGTGAGTTTGTTTCGAGTTTAGCTACGCGTATTATTGAATTAACCAAAGATGGTTACATCGATTTTGCTGGTACTTATGATGAGTACTTAGCAAGCCAAGCATAAATCCCACCCGTTCTATCAATAGATAAAACACCCCTTATTTAGGTGTTTTATCTATTATTTTCACTGCCCTATTTTATATTTTAAGGAAATCCTTTTGCTCAGTTATCGTCATGCTTTTCACGCAGGAAACTTCGCTGATGTTTTAAAACATTCGGTTTTAACGCTCGTACTAGAATATATGGTGCGTAAAGATAAAGGCTTTACCTATATCGATAGCCACTCGGGTGCTGGCATGTATTCACTAAAAGATGAATACGCTCAAAAAAAAGCTGAATACAAAGGTGGTATCGCCAAAATTATTGCCGCCCTAACTGATGAGAATTTTCCTGAAGCATTAACACCCTATGTTGAGCTAATTCAGCGCTTAAACACTGAAAATAGTGAGCTAGAAATTTATCCTGGCTCGCCTGGTGTTGCTAAGCAACTGATGCGCCGCCAAGACAGTACTCATCTCTTTGAGTTACACCCTACCGATATTCAACATTTAACAGAATTCTGCACACGCTGGAAAAAATCACATGTAAAACAGTCTGATGGTTATCAAGGTGTCTTGGGGTTAGTACCGCCACCAAGTCGCCGGGGTGTCGTGCTTATCGATCCACCCTATGAGTTAAAAGAAGATTACGCTAAAGCGGTTAAGACTATCGTAAAAGCCTATAAAAAATTCAATTCCGGGACTTATATTCTTTGGTATCCTGTGGTTACCCGTGAGCGTATTCATGCTATGGAAAAAGACTTTACCCGTAGTGAAGTGAAAAATTTATTACAAGTTGAATTTTGTTTACAAGCCGACAGTGATGAATATGGTATGACAGGTACCGGCTTATTTATTGTTAATCCTCCTTGGCAGTTAAAAAAGCAGCTCGAAGAGATACTTCCTTTTATGAAGGCAACCTTAGGACAGGCTGAGACTAGCTTTACATTAGCGCAGCTTATTGCTGAATAATTAGCCTTAAGCTAAAATATATGGCGCAGCTAAATTAAGCAGCGCCACTTAGCAAGCTTATCAGCCTTTTATGATCAGTTGATAATTAACAAGCAATAAGATAACTAAAGTTTTGTCGCTACTGCCCTACCTTACAAAGTGCGATATCTATTTGCATTTGAAAATGTACTAACATCATTAAATCTAACACCATTTTCTTTCATCACCTTATGTGCGGTACTTGCTAACATTTGACGCAAATAAAACGGTTGTTGCACAACAAAGTGATGAATGGCATGTGTACCAGCAAAGTTAAAGGTAAAGAGGTTAAGTGGCCAAATAACCAAACCTTTAAAGACTTGCGTTTGCTGCAGTACATTATTAACGCCACCATAGTAGTGCAAATAAGAAGTCACTAAATTTAAACAGGCTGAGCGTAAAAAGTTAGGCGCAATAATAATCACCATCAACAGATTGCTCAACGCTGAAAAGGTTTGTAACCATGGCGGATAGATAAAATCGCTGGCAATAAAAAAATCTACACTGTGAAACAATATAAAGCCGTAACCGAAGATATAATAAAGTATCGTCAATGGGAATCCGCCATTAAAAACACTCAAAAAATTAAAGGCTTTCACTTCTCTATTCAAGTGCTTTCTTTGTAAAATTAGCCCGAATAAACCATCAAACATCACGATATAGCGAACAAGTATATTAGCAATACCATTGCCGACCAATCGTTCTTCTAAATCTTGTTTTGTGCCTGAGGTTTTATGGTGCAGTAAATGAATTTTGCGACGATACCAAGGGTTGATAGTACTTGGGCGCATTAACCAAACAGTGGCCATCATAAGATTATGTATAATAGGTTGCTGACGAAAGTAAAGTTTATGAATTAAGTCATGCTCTAACTCATGAGAGATAGAGGCAAAAATTGCCGCTAACATGATACAAACCCAGGCAGGAATAAAGGCATAGTAATATAATAAGCCACTGGTGATCATGCCAGTAAGTGACAGTAAAAGAATGAGTAAACCAATACTGTCTTGCTTAGCTAAAAACACATATTTTTTGCGTAAGCGCTGTTCTTCGGCTTTAACACCTTGAACAATATTTTTAATTTTTTCAGCGTCTGTTGTTGAACTCATCCTAAGCATTCACTAATTTTTACTCGAAAGGTGATAACTATCGGCATCATTAATCATATTAATTTCTTTCATCACTTCATTGATATCGTGAGACATTGAATATTTTTTTGAAAAGGCAAGAAAAGAAGAGTCAACTTGATCAGACAACGAGAACCCTTCGACTTGTCCATTAACCGCCATATTATCGATGGTTGTATTTGCTATGGCACTATCGGCCACCAATAAATCAACGTAACCGTAAATAAGCATATTAAAGGCATCTTCTAGGCGAGTCGCTTCAACAAACGTTATAGAGGCATCTTTAAAGGCTTTTTCTAAGTGGCTATCAACATTGGTTGAACGAACTTTGACAAGTATTTTACTTTTATCAATTAATGGAATGCCTTGATAAACAAAATTATCATCTGCTCTTTTGAATATTTCAGAGCCATAAAAATTAATCAAAGGACTTTTAGGAAAGCTCAAAAACAAGCTGCGTTCTGGTGTATAAACCGTCGGCATTAATGCATCAAACATTCCCTGCTCAACCGCTTTTAATGCTCTTGCCCAAGGCATGATGGTAACTGATATTTTAAATTTTCCACTGGCATTGAGTTTATTCATCGTCTCAATTAACAAGCCCTTGTTTTCACCCTTTTCATTGCTATAAATAAAAGGGCGAATTTCAGGGGCTGCAATACTCAACGTGATAACTTGCTGCTGTTTGCCATGCTGAGCTTGTGCGTTTAAACAAAGTAAAAAACTACAAATAAAAAAGAAAAATTTCATTTTATTAATACCTTATACTCGAGACGGTTAATCGATTTCAGAATCGCTGTCTATTTCACTAACGGGCGTTACCGTCTTTTTACGCAACACAGGTAACTCACCAACATCTTGAGCAACAAAGACTCTTTTAATGACTTTTTTAGGCTGAGATCTTTGCGGCTTTTCGTTAGTTTTTGTTGAAGATTTTGACTTAGCAGCCACTTTTGGCTTTTTAGGTTTTATGCCCTTGAATGTAGCTTTTAAGCTATCAACAACATCAAAGTTAAAGGTTTGCTGTAAAAAACCTTCAACATTTTTAAAACTAATCCAGTCTTTAGGACCAACAAAGGAAATCGCATCACCGGTGCTACCCGCTCGACCTGTCCGGCCAATACGATGCACAAATTCTTCAGTGTGCTTTGGCATATCAAAGTTAAAGACGTGCGATACGTTAACTAAATCTAAACCTCGAGACGCTAAATCAGTCGTGATCAATATCTTTTGTTGTCCCTTACTAAAGCCATCCATTATTTGATTACGCTGACCTTGATTAAGCTCACCACTTAAGGCGACCGTACTTAAGCTCTGCTCACTGAGCAGCTTTGATAATCTGTCGGTATCACTTCGTGTTGCAGTGAAAATAATCACTTGTTGATAGCTTTCAGTTTTCAAAAAGTGTTCAAGCAAGTCTTGTTTATGGTCTAAGTTATCGCATAGGTAAAAGCGTTTAGTAATATCTTTATGCTCGGTATGTGCAGAGCCTATGGCAATTCGTTTTGGTTTTTTTAATAACGCTAGTGCGAACTCATTGACTTGTGCGTGATCGAGTGTTGCAGAAAACATCAGTGTTTGACGCTTACGATGATCGGCAGCGCTATTAATTTGTTTTAATTGTTTTGAAAAGCCTAAATCTAACATCCGATCGGCTTCATCAAGAATAAGGAGCTCTAAGCCCTTTAAATAGAAATGCCCTTGCGATAAATGGTCAGACAATCGACCTGGTGTCGCAACAATAAAGTGAGGGTCTTTGTGCAGTGTTTTTACTTGATCATTAAAGTTTTCACCACCCAAAATAAGCACAGCTTTAAACTGTGAACCGGTGGTAAATAAACGTAGTTGAGTAAAAACTTGTTTGGCTAATTCTCGTGTTGGCATAAGAATAAGAACACGAGGATCACGTTTAGACAAAGCCCTATTTCGAATTAAGCGTTGCATCGCAGGAATAATAAACGCTAAGGTTTTACCTGAGCCAGTTTTTGATGAGGCAATTAAATCATGCCCGGCCATAGCAGCAGGAATAGCTTGCTGCTGAATTTCTGTCGGCTCTAAAAAACCTAAATGCTCAACCGTTGACATTAAACGACTGTCTAAACCAAAATCTGTAAACTGCAAACTACACTCCAAAAAAGAACCAATAAAAACGTTGTTATTATACCCTGCTAACGACAAGAATGACGTATAGTATTTTATCAGGGTGTTAAAAAAATGAAAAACTTAAAAAAGTACCACAGACTTATTCATCTTATGGCGCTATTAAACATGTTCGTCGCGAAGCCAATCAACATAACCAACAAAAAAGTGTTGCCAAAAATCATTGGTTTGCGAAAATTCAACTAGTTGTTTACCAAAGGTTTCTAATACCTCGAGATCAAAAATACAGCTTTCATCGGGAAGGTACATGGCAGATTTTTGCTGACACTGTTGATATATCGCCGTTAAGCACTGTTCAAAACCAACCAAAGATGCACTCACTAGGGTTGCTTGCCATTGATTTTCTTCTTCAGCAATCGCGGTATAAACCGCTAAATGTTCATCGGCCAAGTCAATAAAATACGGGTCACCTAATTCGGTATCTGTGGCGATAACAAGCCATGAACTTTGCCAATTGCCGATATCGTTATCGTTATCGTTATTAACTAAACTAGCGCCTTTTTTATCAACCGCATAGCCAATCTGGGCTTTATTTAATGTCGCCATTTTAGTAATAACGCTAAAACCCTGTGGACCAAAAAAAACCTCTTTATGTTCAAAGGCTTTTAATCTATTTAATAGTTCGCTTTGGTTCATCTTTAATCTCGTCTTTTTCAATACAATAAGGCCGTTGACAGCTAACCATCAACGACCTTATATCTTGTTAACATAAAACTTTATTTAATTAGCTGTTCGCTATTCTTGCTTCAACCACTTCAATAGCGTGATCAATACGAGCAAGTACTTTATCTTTATCCAATAAAGCCAAAGTAACATCTAAAGAAGGTGAATTACCACCACCAGTCGCCGCAACACGCAATGGCATACCCACTTTGCCCATACCGACTTCAAGCTCTGTTGCCGTATCATTAATTGCCGCATGAATAAGTTCAGGTGACCATTCGCTTAATGCTGCAAGTTTAGCTTTAACCAATATAAGAGGCTCTTTAACAACAGGGCGTAAATGTTTCTTAACCGCTGATGCTTCTAGTTCGCTAAAGTCTTCGTAAAAGTAGCGAGAAATTTGTGCCATCTCTTTTAAAGTTTTTACTCGGTCGGCTTGAATTTTAACGATTTCTTCAAGTGCTGGACCATTTTCAATATTGATACCTTGCTCATTCATGTGCCAGGCTAAATGTGTTGCAACATAACTTGGCTCCATAGTTTTCATATAATGTTGGTTGACCCAAATTAATTTATCAGTATTAAAACCTGAAGCAGCACGGTTACAGTCTTTTAAATCAAACAGTTCAATCATTTCTTCACGAGAAAATATTTCTTTATCGCCATGAGACCAACCTAAGCGCACTAAGTAGTTTAATAAGGCTTCAGGTAAATAACCATCATCGCGGTATTGCATAACACCGACAGCACCATGACGTTTTGATAATCGCTTACCGTCATCACCTAAAATCATTGGGATGTGGGCATACTCTGGGAGTGTTGCCCCTAAAGCGAGTAAAATATTAATTTGTTTTGGCGTATTACTAATATGATCATCACCACGTACAACATGGGTAATTTTCATATCCCAATCATCAACAACAACCGTTAAGTTATAAGTGGGTGTGCCATCGCTACGCGCAAGAATTAAATCATCTAACTCTTCATTAGCTATCGTTATATCGCCTTTAACCATATCTTTGATAACAACTTCGCCATCAAGTGGGTTTTTAAAACGAATCACATAAGGCTTATCAGCAGGATAGTCGGTGCGGTCGCGCCACAAACCGTTATATTTTTCTTTCGCGCCAGTTTCACGAGCCTGTTCACGCATTGCTTCAACTTCTTCACTGGTGCTATAACAGCGATAAGCATTGCCAGAGGCAAGTAACTGCTCAATAACTTCTTTATAACGGTCGAAACGTTGGGTTTGGAAATACGGACCATGTGTCCATTCAAGATTCAACCAATTCATACCGTCCATAATGGCATCAACGGATGCTTGGCTTGAACGTTCTAAATCAGTGTCTTCGATACGTAAAACGAAATCACCGCCATTTTTCTTGGCATATAACCAACTATAAAGGGCAGTACGTGCCCCACCAACGTGTAAATAACCGGTCGGACTTGGCGCAAATCGAGTTGTTAAGCTCATAAAAATCTCACTATAAAGTTTAAGACTTAAAGGCTATGTTAAAAGACAAGGCTTAAAGTCTGCAATTGGTACGATAAAAATTGTCGATATTTTATCAGGCATAGCTAAGGAAAACATCATTTGCTGAAAGAAACAAAGAAAAGAAAATCTCCAGCGAGGATAAAACAAGCAAGCTGTTTAATTTTACAGCAAGAAAATTAAATATATCAATAAAACTGAAAAAAAAGCAGAAAAATCTTTGTTTTATGTTGACAGCTTTTCTCATCTCCCTATAATACGCCCCACTGAAACGCAGACAGTGTTTAATTAATTAGACCGTTAACGATTCAGGAAATTTAAGATTGGGCGATTAGCTCAGTTGGGAGAGCACCGCCCTTACAAGGCGGGGGTCACTGGTTCAAGCCCAGTATCGCCCACCAATCTTAAGTATCAAGAATAAAGTAATTATGGGCGATTAGCTCAGTTGGGAGAGCACCGCCCTTACAAGGCGGGGGTCACTGGTTCAAGCCCAGTATCGCCCACCATAATTACACCCTATAGAATTTTCTTTAGATAATCTATATGGACGATTAGCTCAGTTGGGAGAGCACCGCCCTTACAAGGCGGGGGTCACTGGTTCAAGCCCAGTATCGTCCACCATCTTTTTCTTCATTCTTACATCATCTACTTAAAAATAAAATCACTGATAATATCTTTAATTTATATATTAAATTTTAAATCATTTTTCTTAAAGACTCTTTTAATATCATTTTCTCTGCTACTGCATAGTTTAAATCAATCACAATTCCTGCTCTTTTTTATTGTTGCCACTGCTTGCCAACCCACAATCATAAGCTAACAATTTCAATTACTTATAACATTTAAAGTTAACTAAACGCCCTTAATTCAAACCACACCCACTAATAAACTCACAGCATATTTACCTAAATACACTTAGGGTAACCCCCTATTTTCAGGCTGCCTGTTTATTGAGAAACTAGCTGTGATAGAAATAATTGCAATGATTTAACAAACGGAGTTTGGTTATCATGAGTAAATTAACTTTAAGTGCATGGCTTTTAGCCTCTTTAGCATTAACAATGCCTATAAAAGCATTGGCTGAAAGTACTATTGGCGAGCAACTCGCACAAACCCTTCCTACGATGACTGGCAAAGAAACAATCCTCGCGGTAATAACCTTTCAACAAATGCAGCCACTATCGGTTACTCAAATACAGGCGCTAGTAGCTTTAGGAATTAATAAAGGCGTTAAGTTTTCTGCACTGCCTGTAATAGGCGTGGTCGCTAATGCTGCACAAATCAAAGCGATCGCCGCGCGCGACGACGTCCGTTCAATATGGTTAAACCGAAAGTTAAGCTATTTTATAGCTAACTCACGACAAAACTCCGGTGTTAATAAAATTCAAGGAACAGACTTTGTTAATATTAATGGTGATACCGATTATAGTGGTAAGGGTGTCACCATTATGGTCAATGACTCAGGGATTGATGCCACGCATCAAGATCTATTTTTTGGCGACGTAGTCATTGATAATGTCGAGGCGGCCATACAATCATCAGCTTTGGCTAAAATGAGCACAACCGAGACCTTTATCAGTCGAGGTCAATATAATACTGATGTAAACACAGACCACGGTACCCATTGTGCTGGCATTATTGCAGGCTCTGGGGCCATGTCTGATGGTAAATATAAAGGTGTCGCTCCCGACGCCAAACTAGTCGGTTACGGCTCAGGTGCTGATTTAACTATTTTAGATGCGGTTAGTGGCTATGATTATGCGATTAATCACCGCTACGATTATCAAAGTCCATTGCGTATTATCAGTAATGCTTGGGGCTCAACCGGAAACTTTGATGCGAACAGCCCAATTGGTTTAGCCTCATATAAAGCTTATACCTTGGGGATATTGTCAATATTTTCTGCCGGAAATTCAGGGGCAGGTAAAAGTAGTCATAACCCTTATGCTCAACTCCCTTGGGTAATATCAGTCGGTGCCGGTAATAGTCATGGTCACTTAGTTGATTTTTCTTCTCGTGATTTATCTTATAAGACTGGCAGCTTTACCATGCCAGATAAGCAAGAATGGACTTATAATAACCAAGTCACGGTTGTCGCCCCCGGTCACTACATGGTCTCAACCCGATCATCGAATAATGGCCTTGCTTACAGCGCAGATGATGATTTTCTTTTTGACTCCGCCTATACCCCTTTTTATAGTCGATTATCTGGTACTTCAATAGCAACATCATATACGGCGGGTGTTGCCGCTCTCATGATGGAAGCTAATCCATTATTAAGTATCGAGGAAATCAAACAATTAATAGCAAAGTCTGCAACTCAGATGCTTGGATACCAAGCGTGGGAAGTTGGTGCCGGCTATATTGATATAAGAGCCGCTGTTGCTGCAGCAAAAACACATGTTAAAGCGTATAAATAATCACTCACGACAACACTGTCGGTCTATACTGTGCAAAGACTGATGTCACCGCACTATTAAACAACGAAAGTAGTTTAGCGCCTATAGCCTTAACCTGACATCTTATTGAATATTTTGTCGCAGTAGTGACAAAAGGGTAAATATTAACAACAACAACAACAACAACCTGGCATAAACGTGTCTCGGGGAAAATGATATCAGACCACTCCAGCAACCAGTATTCCATTGCGATAGCTATACGCTGATACCTGTTACCAGATACCTAATAACCATAAACTTCCAATTGCTAATTGCTACTTGCTAATTTCTAATT